>DEPW01000073.1:0-9389 GCA_002358965.1 Bacteroidales bacterium UBA3382 | reverse complement strand
GGGTAGGGTTGAGCGCCGATTCGATTACCGCCATGGCCTTCAGCTCCTGAGGCAGCCCGTATGCCGTGAATACCTCTTCGAAAATCGGCATGTAATATGCCGACAGGCCCAGGATCTTTCCGACAGCCGTAGGCATTTTCTCGGTGTACTGGATGATGTAATTCTTCACCACCGAATTGTAAGGCAGCGTTATGAACGAGTTCATTTCCTCCAGTCTGCGTATGTATACCGAATCAGGTATGTCGGAGGTGTATTCGGCCTCCTCGAGATTGACATTCGGGTCGTAGTCGTTGAGACGGCGCTGCATGTAATATATGCTTAGCAATGAATCTATCGACGCGGTACTGTCGCGAACAATCAGCCCGTCCCCGAACTCTTCTTCATAATGTTCGAAGATCACATCGGCTATGCTGTCGTTCGAGCGCGTGAACTCTTCGATTTCCAAGAGCCTCGTCGTGAGCGAATCTATGGCGTTACGCAGTGAATCGTTTTCGGCGATCAGTTCCTTTCGGGTCTTTCTCGGTTTGAGAGGTGTCCTTGAATATGCGTTTACGATGTTAAGACCGAAGAAAACAATAAGCAGGGCGAGTGTCGCAGTTAACCTTTTATTCATTTTTTAAATTAGAAACCTTAAATATCTTACAATAAAAATCAAAAACTGAAACCTATTTTCACTCCGACCGCGCTATCGGCGCCTATCCCTCCGGCAGAGGCATAGTCTATGTTGAGCGGCGAAATCACGGTAGGCTCGAGGCGCATGGCCAGGTCGTCCGAGATTTCGAAATCGGCCATATATGAAAACACGTTCGCGTCGATGATCTGCAATACATATACGAGGATGGTAGCCACTACCGCTATGTCGCGGCTCCGCCGGAACGAATCCCTGTAATACAGGGCTGTCGATGCCCCGATAGGACCGTCGTAAGGGATGTCGGGATTGGTGGCTTCGTTGTGTATCCTCTTGTATCTCTGATACTGCTTGTTGTAATATGTCCAGAAATACACTCCGGCGGTGAGGCCTCCCATGTATATCGGGACCTTCCAGTATTCGCCGTTGTACATCTGTCCGGCTCCGGGGAAGAGTATCGAATACACCGTCGCTTTTCCGGCCGATTTGGGCGCTGAAATTTCATAACTGATGTTTACATCCAGCAGTTGCGCCCAATAGATGAGCCCGGCTCCGATGAAGCATGCCGTGCTGATGTTTTTGTATTTCTGGTTGGGGACGGCCCCTTCAATGCCTTCCGCAGCCTTTACCGATTGCTTGTAGAGGTTGTTGTAATGAAGCCCTGTTCCGATTGTGGCCCCGAGTCCGGCGTAAATCACAGGAATCTTCCAGTAATCCTCATTGTACGCCTGTCCGAGTCCTGGAACTATCAGGCTGGCCCCGAACGCATAACCGATGGCCATGGTGTCCTTGTGGGCAAGGCCTCTGAACAGGGTCTTGAAACTGAACACCTGGTCGACTATGGTGTCGTTGCCCGCCCTTTGGTTGTTGATGTTCTGGCCCGAATAACCGGTGCTGTAGCCGCTGCTTCCTCCGGTGAACTGCGCAAGCGCTTGTCCGGACGATGCCAGCATGATTATGAAGGCCAGTATGGCGCACTTGTATATGGATTTCATCTGTAGCCGTCTCAAAAATCTTTGTCTTCCAATGCTTTGAGGAATCTTTCCACTTCATTGTCCGATTCGAAATGAATGGTCATCACCCCTCTTCCGTTGTCGTTGCGTTTGAGACTTATGCGGTTGTCGAAGAATTTCCCGATTCTGTCCAATACTCTCATGTATGTTTCGGGAAGCTCCCTGACTTCCTTCCTCTGCGTGTTCTGTTCGTTTTGCAGTTTCCTGACTCTCTGTTCCAATTGTCTGACCGAAAGGTCCGAGTCGACAGTCTCTTTGCACATCTTGTCCTGCAGGCTTTCGTCTTCGAGTCCCAGCAAGACCTTTGCGTGCCCTACAGATATCTTGCCAATCTTCAATGCGTGCTGGGCGGAAGCCGTAAGTTTGAGCAACCTGAGATAATTCGTCACCGAAGCCCTCTTCTTTCCGACCCTTTCGGCCATCTCCTCTTGCGTGAGGCGGCATTCTTCTATGAGCCTGCGGAAACTGAGGGCGATCTCGATCGGGTCGAGATTCTCCCTTTGGAGGTTCTCGACGATCGCCATTTCCAGCATGCCCACATCGTCGGTCTCGCGTATGTATGCCGGCACGTTCTCTATCCCGGCCATACGGCAGGCGCGGTACCTGCGCTCTCCGCTTATTATCTGGTATTTTGTCGGATTTATCCTTCTTACGGTTATGGGCTGTATCAGACCGAGGTTCCTGATGGATCCGGCAAGTTCCGCAAGCGACTCTTCGTCGAATTCCTTTCTCGGCTGGAACGGATTCGGCTCTATCTGGCTTATGGGGATTTCGCTTATGGATGAAAGCGTCCCGTTACCGCTGTCTTTCCCTTTGTCGTCAGCGGCATTTTCCGAAAAACCGGGCTTTTCGGAAATATATTTCACTTCTTGTCCTATTCCGTTGAGGTCGTTGCCCAAAAGGGCTTCGAGGCCTTTGCCGAGTGCTGGTTTCTTTGCCATCTTTATTCTCCTGTCGTTCGCTTTCCCTTGTCGTTGCCGTTGTGGCTGATCACTTCTTTGGCAAGGTTAAGGTAGTTGTTTGTCCCTGAGCAGATCGCATCGTAGAGTATCACCGGCTTTCCGTGCGACGGGGCTTCGCTCAGGCGTATGTTCCTCTGTATCGAGGTCTCGAATACGGCCTTGCCGAAATGGTTCCTTACTTCCTCGACCACCTGGTTGTGTACCCTCAGCCTGCTGTCGTACAATGTGAAGAGGAATCCCTCGATAGTCAGTGCAGGGTTAAGCCTTGCCTGTACCAATTTAATGGTATTGATCAGCTTCCCTAAGCCTTCCAAGGCAAAATATTCCGGTTGCACCGGAATGATTACCGAGTCCGCCGCAGTCAGCGAGTTGACCGTAATCAGCCCCAGTGACGGGGAGCAATCGATGATGATATAGTCGTAATTGTCTCTGATCTTGGCAAGCGCGCTTTTCAGCATCTTCTCCCTGTCCGGGAACTCTATCATTTCGAGTTCGGCGCCTACGAGATTGATATGGGACGGTATCATGTGCATGTTGGGCAGTTCGGTCTGCAGCAAAGTGTCGGCGGCTTCGAGTTTTCCGATCAGCACCTCGTATAGCGTACGCTTCTTGTTCGAGTCCGGTGAAAAATTCAGTCCGGATGTAGTATTGGCCTGGGGATCCGCATCGATGATGAGGACCTTCCTGTCGAGAACGGCCAATGAAGCCGCTAGATTTATGGCGGTGGTGGTTTTACCCACTCCTCCTTTCTGATTTGCGATAGCGATTACTTTTCCCATTTTAATAAACCTTCCCAAACGGGGCAAAATTACAAAATCTTTTTTGAAAATTTCAAGCGGCTTCTTACTTTTGTCGTTCCTTTTTGAGGATATGAAATTTTTATTGAATGGAATCGATAGGTAATGACCGCTGGTTTGTAGTTTTTAATCCTCTGGCAGGGAGCAGCAGGGCGTCCCATTTGTGGAAGGAAATCGAGGAGACGTTGAAAGGGAACGGGGTGGACTATAAGCCTTTTTTGATAGAGGAAAATGTTTATGCCGCTGATTTCGTGTCCGAAGCGGTCCGTAAAGGTTACAGGCGTTTCGTGGCTGTCGGCGGCGACGGCACTTTGAACCAGGTTCTCTGCGGCATAATGTCGGCAGGGCCTGTGGAAGGGCGGATTACCCTTGCCGTGATACCGGTCGGTTCCGGAAACGACTGGATCAAGCTCTACGGTATCCCGAAGGATTACAGGGCGGCCGTAGATCTGATGACCGAAGGGAGGAAGCGTCCGCAGGATGTCGGCAAAGCCGTCTTTGCTGATTCCGGAAAGACATTTTACTTTATGAATGTGGCCGGAGCGGGTCTCGACGCGTATGTCTGCGACTGCGTGAACAGGATGAAATCCGAGGGGAAGCGCGGAAAGCGGATCTATGTCGAAGGTCTTGTCAAGGCGTTTTTCTCTTATAAGAACCGTAATGTCAGGGTGATATGCGACGGCGACCTTGTTTATGAAGGAAGATTGCTTTCGCTCTCTGTCGGGAACGGGCGTTATACCGGAGGCGGAATGCTCCAGACCCCTCATGCCCTGCCTGACGACGGCCTTTTCGATGTCAGCATCATCAAGGCCATCCCTGCAGGAAAATTGCTCGGCAAACTGAAGAAGCTTTTTGACGGTTCGCTTCCGGACGATCCTTATGTCTTGACCCGTCGTTGCTCCTCGCTCAGACTGGAGTCTTCGCCGGCTACCTTGGTCGAGCTTGACGGAGAGGTGCTGGGGCGGTCTGATGCACTGATCGAAATAGTCCCTGACGCCATAGATGTGATGATTCCGTAGCATGGGCTACATCGGGTCGGGGTTGAAATAGTACTCGGTTTTTCCTTCGCCGAGGATCTTGCTTGCGATGTTTTCGATTTTCTTTTTTGCCGTCGACAGGCTCTTGTCGCGTCTGAGCCTGATGCGGATGACGCGTATGTGTTTTCCGGCTATCTTGTCCACTTGAGGACTTACCGGGATGCCGACATGTGCCGCAATGCCTTCGTCCAAGGCTTTGTGAAGCTCTCCGGCCTTGTCGTCCAGGCTCTTCTCGTCATTGGAACGCAGTACGATTTCGACCATCCTCGTAAACGGCGGATAATCGAATGTCTGCCTTTCCCTCATTCCGTTTTCCGGAGGCTCCTGCATGAGGAAGCGTTTGTATACCGGATGTTCCGGCTGTTCCGTCTGTATGACGAAGAGGCCGTCGCTCCCTCTTCTGGCGCATCTCCCTTTCAGCTGAGACAGCAGTTGAAGGGCGTTCTCGTCAGCGCGGAAATTCTGCACGCCTATCAGCGAGTCGGCGTTGATGATGGCGACGAGGCCGACATTGTCGAAGTCGAACCCTTTGGCGATGATCTGAGTGCCTATCAGGATGTCGGTCTGTCCGCAGGAAAATCCTTTAAGTATTTGTTTTTCGGCGTTTGGATTTCTCGTCACATCGGAGTCGAGCCGCGCGACATTTGCCCTGGGAAACATTTTCCCGATGTCTTCTTCGATTTTTTCCGTTCCGGCTCCGCGTCCTTCGAGTCTTCCTCCGCATTTCGGGCAGGTGCCGTTGTATTCAAAGCGGCTTCCGCAATAATGGCATTCGAGGCAGCCGTCTGCTTTGTGATAGCTCAGATATGCGTTGCATTCAGGGCATTTCGGCATTTCCCCGCATTCTGCGCATTGAAGGACGGGCGAATACGATTTCCTTGAACGGAAGACCATTATCTGCCGTCCTGAGTTGAGCGTATCCTGCATCATGCCGGCGAGTTTTATGGAAATCTGGCCTTTCATGCCTCTTTTCTTCCTTTCGGCGAGGGTGTCGATGACTATTGTGCGCGTAGTCCCGCCTTTGTGGTATCTTTCGTCCAGGCAGACTTCGGAAAATTTCCCCGTAAGTACATTGTAGATGCTTTCGTATGAGGGCGTTGCCGAACCGAGCAACAAAGGCGCCCCTGTTATCGCGGACAGCAGTGCGGCGGTGTCGCGTCCGTTGTATCTCGGTGCCGGTTCGGTCTGTTTGTAGGAAGTGTCGTTTTCCTCGTCTACGATGATGCATCCTAAATCGGGGTAGGGCAGGAACAGTGCGGAGCGTGTTCCGAGTACGAACAGGCTTTCTCCGCTGCGGAGTCTGGCGGCGGCTTCGTCTTTGCGTGCAATGCTCTCTTTCGAATGGTATACGAGGACTTTGTCCGGGAAAAACGATTTTATCCGTTGTTCGAGCTGGCGGCTCAGCGATATTTCCGGAACGAGCATGAGCACGCTCTTGCCTTTGGCCATGAAACCGGCGGCAAGACTCACATATATTTCCGTCTTGCCCGAGCCGGCCACGCCTTTGAGCAGTACTCTTTTTCCCTCGGCGAAGTTGGCGAGAATGGCCTGCATCGCTTTCTGCTGGGCTTCGGAAAGGCGTGGCAGCCTGTCCTGCGGTGCCTGCCCGGAGCTTTCGGCCTGCTTGAATCTTTCGGCAGTAACGCGTTTGCCGGTCATGGTCTCCGCCAATGTCAGGCTTAACCTTCCGATGTCTTCGGGACTGTACTTCTTGATGTCTATGAGGGGCACGGGAGCATTAACGAACTTCCCGAGTATCCGGCTTTTGCCGTACAGTTCCGCCCGGAGCGCGTTTTCTGTGCAGTCTTTGTTCCCTTCGATTGTTCCCGTTTTCCCGGAAGATGGAGCTTTCCTGTTTGCTGCCAGCGTTATTTTCTTTTCGATCCTTGAAAATTCTCTTGCGAGCTTTGCCTCGATTTCGGCGGCGAGTCTGGCTTTCCGGCGTTCCGCCGTTTCTTTGTCGGACAGCCTTTTTCCCTCCCTTGCCACTTTCCGTGGCGGGTAGGCGCATTTGAATACTTCGCCTACAGTGCACATGTAGTATTCCGATACGCTGCGCCACAGTTCGATTTCATATCTTCCGGCTTTGGGCAGCTGTTCGATCGCGATGATATCCCTGATGCGTTTTTCCGGAAGATCCGCTTCGATGCCGGTCTGTGAAATTACTCCCAGGTATTTCTTGGGACCGAACATTACGGATACCCAGCTTCCCGTTTCGACAGGACTGCCTGCCGTTAGGCTTTCCGGTATCGCATAGGTGATTTCGCCGGGAAACTTCACCGGGATTATCACTTTGATATATCTTCTTCCTGACATCTTTCTTCGTTTTGCCCAGTCCGTTGCTGTTTGTGCCCGTCTGTCTTGCCGGTCGTGCCGGCCAGTCCTGCCGTCCGGTCAAGACGGCCGCGAACGGCTTTGCGAAAATAGGGATAATCGCCGTCACGGCAAAATTTTGAAAGAAAAATTTTGCGGAATCAAAATTTCCCTCTATATTTGCACTCCCGTTTCAGGAAGTCCCCTTTTGCGGATTGCCTGTCCGGTTAAAAAGGTGCCATAGCTCAGATGGTNNATGCTGAATGTATCAAAAAGGACAGTTCAGTCATTGCGGACAAACGGAAAATTACCGCACAGCAAGATAGGCAAGAAATGCTTCTACAAAACGGAGGATGTAAAAAAACTACTAAATAAATAATCTCGGAAATGTCAAATTCAAATATAGACCAGATACTTTACGGTTTGTCAATAAGGCTACGGGCAATACACAGTGAACTGGACAAGCTTTCACAGCATTTTAAGCCGACCCTTGACGGTGAGATATACATTACTGATAGAGAGCTTGCTGAAAGGCTTAAGGTGAACCGCCGCTCATTAGCCGAATACCGCAAGATAGGTATATTGCCATACTACCATATCGGAGGTAAGATTCTATACAAGGAGTCTGAAATCAAAAAACTACTCGACGAAAACTACTATTCAATATTCAGCAAATGATTGTTCAATGTCAGTATGAATAAATTTGTAAATTATGTATTCAATCACTATCTTTGTTGATAGAAATTCAGCTAAGAAAACTGAGGAATATTATAGAATTTTGCAAGTGCCAGATACGTGGTTTTTTGAATAAGAAGTTGCATAACATACTGGAAATAATGGAAATATGCAGCTTGGTTCGATTCCCGGTGGCACCACTAAATTAAGAAGCAAAATAATGAAAGTCGCTGAATTTCAAACATTCAGCGACTTTCTTTTTTGCCTCCGACAACGCAAAATATGCAATTTCAGGCATATTTGCCGTGCCAAATTCGTGGCTTTTTTTTGAGGCCACTGAAAAAAGCCACTGAGCTGCATCTAATTCACAGATATTCATCAATTTGCGTAGCTTGAATCTCGACTAAAAACATCAATTTTGCAACCTAAAAATGAGAGAAAATGAGACAGGAAACGATGAAAATCCTCTTCTTTATCAAGAAGGGAAGTCTGCTGAAAAATGGGCAGGCACCGATTGTTGTCAGAGTGACATTCAACGGAGTCAGTGACGAGGCCCGTATCCAGCGCAGTGTAGAACCACGTTTGTGGAATCAGACAAAGGGCTGTTGTAAGGGAAAAGACCGCGTATGTGCTGAAATCAATGACTACATAGAATCAATACGGGCCAGACTCCATGGGCTGTATAAAAATCTGCTCCTGGAGGAAGCACTGATTACTCCATCTGGGCTTATCAGCACTCTTTTCAACAAAGAGGAAAAGCGCAGGACATTACTGTCCACAATGAAATCAGGCATTGAGGATATGGAAAGCCGCGTAGGGATAGATTACGAAAATGTTACGATTAATAGATACTGGAACTGCTTCAGGTGCGTTGAGGCATGTGTGAAGACATTCTATAAAAAAGATGACATTGTCTATTCTGAATTGACTTCTGACTTCATCAAGTATCTTGATAAATACTTCAGAGTGGAAAAGAGACTTTGTCAAAACACCATAGTCCGTTACATGAAGTGCTTCAAAAAATTCGTCAATGAGGCAATCGCTTCCGGTCTTATGAAAGCCAATCCCTTTGTCGGCATAAAATATCGACAGGAAGAAACCGCTCCGACATTCTTGACAATGGATGAAATCAAGTCCATCGCAGAAGCTGATTTCCCTCTGGCACGACTGGATGTAGTCAGAGACATGTTTTTGTTCAGCTGCTTCACAGGGCTGGCTTTTATTGATGCCAAGGAACTCAGATATACAGATTTGTTTAAAGACAACAACGGCAAACTATGGATACGGAAAAGCAGGCATAAGATAAAAAAGGATAAAGCGAGATGTATCAGCAACATCCCTCTACTTCCAGCAGCAATTGCCATTATAGAAAAGTATAAGAAACATCCTTCTTGTCTGGAAAAGGGAGTTTGCCTGCCGCTATTCTGCAACCAGACAATGAACTCTTATCTTAAACAGATAGCAGTATTATGTAATATTGACAAGAATCTTACAACTCATGTCGCAAGACACACATTCGCAACAACAATCACCCTTGCCAATAATGTATCGCTGGCGAATGTGGCAAAAATGATGGGACACTCTTCTACACGCATGACGGAGCATTATGCCAGAGTTCTTGATCAAACAATTATGAATGATATGGAGAAAGTGTCAAAAACATTATCCGGAGTTATATGATATTGTCTATTGTATTTTATCGTAACTCTAAGAGGCAGCCTCTGAATTGTAAAATCCAGGTTCGTCCACTTTTAGGTTAAAAAGAGGCTGACAGAAGATACTTGTCAGCACTCTTTAGTGCAGGAGGGGGAATCGAACCCCACGGTTTCTATGCTGTTCTCTTTCAATGCTTTTATCCATTTAGTCACTTACTTGCAACTCCTGCACGAAACCTACTGCACCTATAATTGACAGTACTACCATCCATATCGGAATAACCAGGCATACCGTAGCCGAGTCCCCAT
>DEPW01000006.1:11540-11809 GCA_002358965.1 Bacteroidales bacterium UBA3382 | reverse complement strand
ACCGCGATACCTGAGGAGCCGTTAACCAGCAGCAGCGGCACCTTTGCAGGCAGCACCTTCGGTTCGTCAAACGATTCGTCGAAATTCTTCTGGAAATCCACGGTATCCTTGTCAATGTCCTCGAGCACCTCCTCGGCAATCTTCTCCAATTTGGCCTCTGTATAACGCATTGCCGCCGGGGAATATCCGTCGATAGAGCCGAAGTTTCCCTGTCCGTACACCAGAGTGTACCTCATCGACCAGTCCTGCGCCATACGCACCATGGCGTC
>DEPW01000006.1:11359-11481 GCA_002358965.1 Bacteroidales bacterium UBA3382 | reverse complement strand
TTACCGAGCACCTCTCCGACTATGCGGGCCGATTTCTTTGTCGGTTTGTCATTGGTAAGCCCGAGCTCCGACATTCCGAAAAGCACCCTTCTGTGGACAGGCTTCAGACCGTCCCTGACATC
>DEPW01000006.1:0-11327 GCA_002358965.1 Bacteroidales bacterium UBA3382 | reverse complement strand
GACATCGAATAATCGATGTACGCGCTCTTCATCTGCTTGTCGATGTTCACTGTTTCTATCCGGCCTGTCACCTGGTCCTGTACTATATCGTCTTTATTATCCATAATCACCTAAAAAATAACCGTCAAAATTAAGACATTTTTATGAAACGGCCAAATGTTTCAATCATGGAAAAATACGGGAAAATGTCAACCGCGCTTCCTTCACGGAAAAACGAAGAAGCCGGCCCGAAATCTTCGGCCGGCCTCTTCGTTTTTCGCTGCCCGAACGGACTATTCGGCATATTCGAGCACCACGCACCTGTTGAGTTCAGGCTCTCCTTCGATGAATACGGACTCGGCTCCGACAGCCTTGACTATCAGCCTGTCCTCGGAGACATTGTATTTAGTGCGGAGAATGTCGAGCACATGAGCCACCCTCTTTTCGCTCAGATACTGGTTGCGTTTCTTGCTTCCTGTATCCTTGTCGGCATAGCCGGTGATCACGAATACGGCATCAGGATCCTGCTCGATGACATTCCTTACATAGAAATCAAGCTGGAAAAGCCCCTTGGAATCGAGTTCGGTCTTTCCTATCGCAAAGAACACGGCACCGGAAGACACGGCAAGCTTCCGGCCCTCGGCAGCAGCCACGGCATCGCGGAGATCTCCGTTTTCAGCCTTGACGGTTTCGTTTTCCCGGGCAAGGGCTTCCTTTTCCGCCGCGAGCTTTTCGGCACGCGCCAAGAGATTTTCAGATTCTTCCTTGAGGGAATTTACGGCCTCTATGCTATACGGAGCATATCCTTCAGGGACTTCAACGGCCCTCTTCCAGTTGGTCTTGCCGAGATTGACAGACACGCCTAAGGATATGCTGCTCATTGCAGCGATCCCTCCTTTAAAACCATTGAAGGTGCCTTTGAATATAAGCTGACGGGCATCGAGAGTAAGGTTCACCCTGTCGCTCAGACGGAGCGTATTGTAGATACCCGCCCCCATTGCGAACTGATTGTTTGCAGCCTTGACTCCGTCAGCGCCGTAACCGTGAAGGAGTCCCACGCTGACATACGGAATCACATTCCAGAAACGGGTCTCCTTGTAGCCGCTGAAAGCGTTGGAGATGTTCCACATCAGGTCTCCATGTATATAGGCGAAATTCACTTTTTCCTTGAACATGTTCCTGGATTCGTCGAACTCGGTCGCGAAGACCGAGGATGTCTTCACCCAGCCGTTAGCACGCAGGCCGCTGTACCCGACCCTGGCACCCACGCTCGGAGTAAACCATTTGCCCACATATACTTCGATGTTCGGAGCGACCCGTGTCTTATGAGTGGTTTCGGCTCCGAACCATCCGTCCTCGAAAAGGTTGATACCGCCGCCGACACCGACAAACCAGTTGTCCCAAGCGCCATTGGTCTCATACGGACCGCGGACTATGCGGTTAAGGGAATCCCTGTTCCCGTTTTCCTGTGCGGAAGCGCCTGCGGAAAGAATCATCAAGGCAGCCGCCAACGCAACACTGCTTAAGGTAAATTTGACAGTTTTCATAAATAGCATGATTTTGTACTTAATCCGCAAAGATAGCAATTTTATCAGTACCGGCAACCTTTTCCCGGCAAAATCATCCGAAAGCCACTTCAAGACCGTCATACGCCGGCATTATCCTTTCCGCAATATCCCCGGGCACCGGCTTGCCGGCAGCCTTCAGCTGCTTCGAGGCCTCTTCGACAATCAGCCCTTTGAGTTCCTCGTGCCTTTCCAGCTGGTGGGAAAGGTGCGTAAGGTAGGTGCGCCGCGCCCCGACCCTGAGGGCCACGGATATGGCCTGCTCGAAACTGAAATGAGACAGATGGCTGCCGTGACGCACGCAGTTCACCGTCATCACATCCAGATCTTTCAGCTTGCCGAACTGGTCTTCGGGAATGCTGTTCATGTCTGTGACATATGCCAGCTTTCCGAAACGGAATCCAAGCACAGGCAGCTTGAAATGCATCCCCCTTATCGGAATCACTTCCGCCGAAGCCGCCGGAGAGGGAGAGCACGAGCATACGGTAAACGGAGCCTCGGAAATCCGGTGTATGTTCCACAAAGGTATTCCGGGATAATGATTTTCATCGAAGGCATAACCGTATTCGAGCTTTAGGGAACTCTCCACATATCCTTCGCAATAGATATCCACCGCCCTCGATTCGAGATAGTTTATCGCCCGCACGTCGTCGAGTCCGCCCGTATGATCCTTGTGATTGTGGGTCAGCAAGATGGCGTCCAGGTGCAATTTGTCCGCCCTGAGCATCTGCTGTCTGAAGTCAGGCCCCGCGTCCACCAGTATGCGGCAGCCGCAGTATTCGACATACAACGACGAACGCAATCTCTTGTCATGCGGGTCCGATGAAGAGCAGACATCGCATTTGCAGCCGATCATCGGCACTCCCTGGGATGTACCCGTTCCTAAAAACACCGCTCTGTCCATTTTCCGTCAAATCTCCATTTCAATTATTTTTCCTATCGATTCAGGATCGAACGGACGCTCGACCCTGATATAGTTCCTCGTGTATCCGTACATTTTCCCTCCTTTGTCCGTACTTTCGAACAGCACCTGTTCCGTCCTCCCCGAATTGGCCCTGACGAAATCTTCGTGCAAACGGTCGCTGAGCCCCATCAGTCTTGCGACCCTTGAATCCTTTACATCCTCCGGCACCTGGCCAGGCATGGCAGCCGCGACAGTGCCAGGCCGGCGCGAATAGGGAAACACATGCAGGAAAGCCGGACGCACCGCCTCGAGCAACCGGTAAGTCTCCATGAAATCCTCTTCGGTCTCTCCGGGAAAACCGGCAATCACATCAATGCCGAAGAACACTCTGTCTTCCTGCGGTTCGCCCAAAGAGGCGTACCGTCTGGCAAAGGCCTCGCGCACATAGGCTATCTTTGAGGCGAACGCCTCCCGGTCATACCGACGGTGCATCATGGCGAGTATCCTGTCCGATCCGGACTGGAGCGGGATATGGAAATGAGGCATGAACTTGGTGCCGGACGCTATCCAGTCCACAATCTTTTCCGTAAGCAGGTTAGGCTCGATAGACGAGATCCTGTAACGGTCCACGCCTTCTATCCCTTCCAGCGCTTTCAGCAAGTCCAGGAAACTCTCCGAAGTAGTCTTGCCGAAATCCCCGGTATTGACTCCCGTAAGCACTATTTCCCTTACGCCTGACGCCGCTATCGCCGACGCCTCCGAGACGATTTTCGCAATCGGCGCGTTACGGCTCTCCCCTCTGGCAATCCATACGGTACAGTAGGTACAATGGTAATCGCATCCGTCCTGTACCTTCAGGAACGCCCTTGTGCGCTCTTCCCCGGAAGAGTATGCCAGAAAGAAGCCATCGTCATCTCCGCCCCGGCCGCATGCCGCTGATTCCTCCCCGCAATAGTCTTTCAGCACCGTAGAAGCGATCTCCCCTTTGCTTTTCGCCCCGAACACATGGCTGACACCGTCGATTTTCATGATCGAATCTTTCCTCAGCTGGGCATAGCATCCTGTCACCGCTATCAGGGCCGAAGGCGAAATGCGATGGAGCTTGCGGATGAAGCTCCGGCATTTTCTCTCGGAAGTCTCCGTCACCGCGCAAGTATTGACGACAAAGATGTCTGCGCCTTCCCTCCAGTCCACGGCCCGGCAACCGCGCCTGAGGAACTCCCTCTCGATCGTTGCGGTTTCGGCATAATTCAGCTTACAGCCGAGGGTCACGAACGCCACTTTGATACCGTCCGCTCTCATATCCGGGATGTCAATGTAAAACATGCATATCCTCCTGCGTCCATGCCGTCGATCGGCGGAGCGAGTTTCTTCACGGCAATCCTGACTTCCCCTAATCCGGGATATCTCTCGGCGAGCGCCGCCATTATGTCGCCTGCGACTTTTTCGATCAGATTGGACGGAGAGCGCATCACTTCGGAAACGATACCGTATACCGAGGAATAATCCAATGTGTCGCCGAGATCGTCGCTGACAGTGGCCGCCAACATGTCCACGCCCCCGCATCCGCGGGAAGACGAGTCCTGAAAAGCGGAAAAATCCACCACATACTCTCCGCCGAGTTCGCGTTCGAACCCGAAACAGCCGTGATACGCATGAAAGCGCATGCCGTTCAGCTCTATACGGCAGCAAGCGCCGGGCCGCACCGGCCCGGGGATATCTTTGTCCTTCATCATCTGTGCATATCGTTTGCGGATAAGACGAAGACGCAAGGGCGCTTCCCTATCCTGAATCCTTTGTCCAATTCCTTCATCCAGACTGAAACCGGAAGTGTCCGGATGTTTTCCGTTTCACCTGTAATGTCCGATGCGACCGTGACCGAAGTCGAAGCCATGCAATATTTGACGATATCCTCCAGCATCGCATCGTTCCGGTAAGGCGTCTCTATGAAAATCTGCGACTGTCCCGAAGAAGCGGAAAGCCTCTCGATCGCCCTGAGCCTGCNNCCTGCCTCTCCTTTCGTCCGGCTTCACCGGAAGATAGCCGCAAAAGGCGAAAGACTGGCCGTTCATTCCCGAAGACATCAGCGCGAGCATGAGAGAAGACGGCCCGACGAAAGGGACGACCCGTATGCCTTCGCGATGCGCGAGAGCCACCAGGCGGGCCCCCGGGTCTGCCACCGCCGGAAGTCCCGCTTCGGAAACGAGACCTACATTGCGGCCGTTTTCAAACAGTCTGACATATCCTTCGATCTCACCGTAGGGCGTATGCTCGTTCAATTCGTGGAACTCGACCGATCCCAGCTTCCCTTTCAGTCCTATCGCCGAAAGGAAACGCCTTGCCGTCCGAAGCTCCTCCACGACGAAACAGTCCAAAGAGCAGGCAGCCTCGACAGTCCTTGCCGGGAGCACATCCTCTGGACGGTTGTCCCCGATGAACGAAGGTATCAAAAACAATTTTCCGTATTCCATATCGCCTTTTTTTCGCATCATTCCACTTCCAATACCATTTCTTCCTTGTCTTCCGGCTGCTCCATCATCAAGCGCAACTCCTCTTCTTCCGCCGCCCGTTTACGCTTGCGGCTCCAGAACATCTTCTGCCACAATTCCTTGAAAGTCGAAAACTCTTGCTGGTAAGTGATACCGACACCGCTGCGCTGCGACTGGTCGAGATACGACGAGTACTGATCCGCCGAATGCGAGAACAGGTTGAGCCTCAACACTCCTTTGCGGTCGAGCTTGATCTCTATGTCGATATCGCCCGCAACGCCGTTGTTGCCGGTGACGCTGTTCTGCCGGTTACCTATGTTGCCGTTGACAATCACCCTGTTGTTGAACAGCTGCGTAGACACGGCCACATCGAAGATGTCCGTACCCGTATCCGACTGCTGATAATTGACTCCGAGATCCAAAGGGATTTCGAATTTCTGGAATATCGAACTCAACTGGCCGGACAGCACTTCCGACACATTGGAAAAGAGCAGCGACGAGTTGTTCACTATGCTCGACTGCTCGTCCGGAATGAAACTGTTCGACATGAGCAGCGAAAGGAACTGCTTCTGTATCTTGTCGTCAGTCGAAAGAGCGCTCTCTACCCTCGAACGCACCATCGGGTCTATGTCCGGTATGTCTATGTCGAAACGCAGGTTCGGATTCGAAAGCTTGCCCGAAATCCCTATCAGGCAGTTCACTGTCCTTCGCGAAGACACTGAAGAGGTGTCGGCTATGAGCGTTCCCAGGGATGTCTTTGTCGTATATATCGCATTGATGTTCAGATCGGATTCCATTATATCGCCATTAAAACGCACTGTGCTGCCTTCGTCTATGGTAAAATCCCTGGCGACAAGACCGCCGACCGAAAATCTGAAGTCACCCTCGCCGACAGTATAGTCTCCCCTTATGCCGAAACCGCTGTCGCCGCCCACAGTGATGTCCACCGTACCGGTCCCCTGCCCCCTGAAACCGCTTCCGGATGTCTCGTCCAATTCGACGAATACCGAGGCGTCGGAAGTCACATTGAGATGCAGGTCTATCGCAAGACTGGCACCGCCGGCCTTGTTTTCACCCAGCCGGGAAAGCATCAGATCGTAAGGATCCGACTCTTCTTCCGCCGGGGAATAATCCTTGAAGGTAAGAATCTGGCTGTTACCGGCATCGGACACCGAACCGACGGGTATGTGGAACATCGTTCCCGGCATGGTCCTGGCATCCGCCGAAAGCGACAGCCTGTCCAACGGTCCCTGCAGGAACAACCTTCCCGTAGCGAAAGCCGTACCGTAAAAATCCCGGTCCGCGCCCATCGGCACATCGATACATTCAAGCCCGCTGAATTTCAGTTCCACATCGAAATCCATATTCCTGAAATATTCGTATCCTATATTTCCGGAAAGTATGCCCCTGTGTCCCGAAAAGTCCTCGACGAGGATGTCATTCACCGATATGCCTGCTTCGTTTGCCGAAAGTGCGCCATTGAGCCTGTAAGTGACATTCGTATACGCTATCGTGGCCAGCACATCCTCCAAAGACAGCCTGCGGCTCCTCAGGACAAGCCTGTCCAGATTGCCTGAAAGCGAAAGATGACCTGAAACCGAACCGGATATGTCTGAAAGCACCGACTCGAGAGCCGGAGCGAAATACCCGGCAGGAAGACCGTCCAGCCTCATATTCATGCTCAGATATTTGTCTTTCGGGCGGAGGAACCCGGTCGTATTGACGGTATGCTTCCCGTCTATTTCGTTCTGCAGATACAGGCTGAACCTCTTGTTCGTTTCGTCCCAACGGCTCATGATATCCAGATTGCCGGCCTCTATCCCGGCGACGCTTACCGAATCCACGCGTATGTCCATGAGCAATCCCGGATCTTCGAAAATATCCGTAAGGCTCGCATATCCCGAAATCTCGCCGCGCAAATCATAGCCGCCAATCACCGGGTTCAGCGCCGAAACATCGAACATGGACAAAGAAACCGTAAGCGTATCGGAACCGGCTCCGCTGCCGGATGTGTTCACGCAGATGCTCTGCGGCCCGTTGCCTATGGTGAGCGAGTCGACAACCAGACTCCTGTCGGCAATCATCACCGTCGCCGGCGCGACAGACCATTTTCCGCCGTTCACATAAAATTCCGAACTCCCCACCCTGATACCGGCCGACAATTTTCCATCAAGAGTATCCCTTATGAAATCCGTACGGAAATTCAGCTGTCCGCTGTTTACCGAATCCCTTCCGGGATCCGAATACGAAAGCCGCACATACGCCGAGTTGTCAAGTACGGCAAGCGACAGCCTCGGATTGTCGAAAAGCACTGATGCAGCCCTCGCCTCGGAAGTCCGCAGCACGCAGTCGAGGGTGCTGCCTGGGTTGGTAGCCTTGAAAGTCAGATCCTTGAGATAATTTTCGCCTAACGCTATCCTTTGGGAAGAAAGCTCCGCTTCGACTTCCCCGGCATCTCCGACATGCAATGACAGGCCGCTTCCTTCAGCCACATACAGCCCTGGCCTGATGAAAGAGCACACTCCCATCGAATTGCCCGTAGTGACGGCAAGGTCGTAAATGTTACCGCTCCAGACAAGGGCGTCCTCGGGACAAAGGGCATCTGCGGATATTCCGGTAGTAAGAGCCTGGAAATCCTTGATGAACCTCGCCAGAGAAGCCGTCCCCGAAAACTCCGCATCCAGAAAATCGGATTCGAGCGTCACGGCATAGTTCCTCGGATTGCTGGATGCCTCCAGCCTTATCGCACCTATGTCTTCCGCACCGGCTTCGTTTTCAAGCACCAGACCATCTATGGCCACCGTGCCGTCTATATCCCCTCCGGCCGTCTTGCCGAAATCCGATTCGGCACGGAAAGACACGACCGATCTGCCCCGCTTGTCGATATTCAATGCGTTCAGATCAGCATGCCTTACATCGGCGACAAAACCGTATGCATACAACGAATCCAGACAGCCCGAGGCGTCCACAGACACCGACAGGTTCGGGTCCGAACTCACTACGGACGCATTGAACAGGCCGTCTTCAAGATGCCCTGACACATTTATCCCCGAATATGCATAACCTCCGGCAACCAGCTTTGAAACGGAAGCGTCGTCCAGGTCGGCGTAAACGAGCCTGCCTTCTTCCAGAGAGACCGAAAAACGGGCTTCAAGATCAGCCGTCCCCACAATATCCGTCGAAAGCATCTTTCCTGCATCGAGATTCTCTGCGCTGACAGTTCCCGACACTGTCAGGGCATCGCCCATAAGCCCTTTCACGGCGACATCCAGCCCCACATTTCCTGACGGGGACGAAAGCCCGGCCCTGACGGCAAGAGCGTCAAGCATGCCGGAAAAATCGCCTTTGAAGACAATCTCCCCTTCGGGGACGGCTTCCAAAAAGGCCGGGGCCTCTCTTCCCGTAAAGAACGCAATCAGAGCGGAAATTCCGGCAGCATCCGATTTCAGACTGTCTATTGACGCCTCGACACAAGACGCGCCTATGTCCGGAAGCCCCTTCATCCCGCCATACAGGGTAAAAGCGGTCCCGTAATCGTCCAGTCTGACGACAAGGGGAGCGGCATAAAGGGAATCGACCGTACCTCGGGCACCCCCGTAAAGGGAGACATCGAGATCCAGACCTTCGAGCGATGGGGCGAAAAACCCTATCGTCCTCATGTTGAGCCGGCAAGTATCCGGAAAGGATATGGACATCGCGACTTTCCTTATGTAATCGGAAAAATCCTTCGTCGAGTCATACATCATCGAATAATTGCCTATCCTCAGATCCGAATAATCGTCTTCGATCCTCAGGGCATCGATCGAAGTGAGGCCGCCCCCTACGCGTACCGTCCCTGAAATATTGCGGCAGTTGAAGCCGCTCCTCTCGCGGAAAGAGCCTTTTGCCATACGGCCTCTGATGACTCCGTCGGTCATCTCCATATCCTTGATATCGAAATAGATATCGCTTATGTTCATATCGCGCCAATTGATGCCCCCCTTCGCCTCCTGCTCGGCCACATCCTTCGTCAGGTCGTACATGTTGAAAGCGAAGTCCTTGATACGCACGTTTTTCAACCGGAAGAGGCTTTTGACAGCCTCTTCCGTGTCCGCGGCAGCGACTGCCGTATCCGAGGAATCCGCGCCTGCGTCCCGGTATTTGTCCAGACCGAAAATCCTGGTAAGATTGGTATTGTAATATTTTCCGTCCACCGGCACTTCGTCATCCTCCAGCACCAGATTGATGCCTCCTCCGGTAACGGCCACACGGGATATCTGCGGCCCTTCCTTAGAGAAGAGTCCCCGGAAAGTGTACTGCAATACTATTTTTTCAGCATGGAAAAGCGTATCGGACACTTCGGGTGAGCGTTTCGCCCCGTCCAGGACGGTGACATCCTGCAAGAGTATATTGTTCAGCCAATTCACATAGATGCGACCGACATGCACCTTTCCGGCTATGCTTTCATTGAGCGAAGACAGGGCCTTGTCTGCGATATATGTCTGCACGACAGAGGTTTGCAGCGCCACATAAAGCGCCACGGCCAATATCAGGACGGCCACTGCGGACCTTAATATCACATTAAAAACCTTCCTTCGCACAGCCATACTATATAAATCTTACAAAAATAATCAAAAAATACAGTATTTTTGCGGTGTTGTAAAATTTTGACGGTTTATTGTATATGGCAATTACGATTTTAGGGATAGAGTCTTCCTGCGACGACACTTCTTCGGCCGTGATCAGAGACGGCTACCTGCTTTCCAACCTCCTCGCCAGCCAGGAAGTCCACCGGCAATACGGAGGCGTCATACCCGAACTGGCATCGAGGGCGCACCAGCAGAACATAGTCCCTGTCGTATCCCAGGCTCTCGCCCAGGCCGGAGTCACAATGGACGACATAGACGCCATAGCATTTACCGTAGGCCCCGGGCTGCTCGGCTCTCTGATAGTAGGCACTTCTTTCGCGAAAGGGCTGTCCCTGTCGACAGGCAAGCCCCTTGTGGAAGTGAACCATCTGCAAGGACACATACTCTCCCATTTCATAAAGCAATACGGAAAGGACAACAGGCATCCGGCATTTCCTTTCCTGTGCCTTCTCGTATCCGGCGGCCATACCCAGATAGTCGTAGTCCATGATTATTTCAAATTCGAGATAATCGGGCACACCATAGACGACGCAGTAGGCGAAGCCTTCGACAAATGCTCGAAAATGATGGGACTCGGGTATCCGGGAGGGCCTATCGTCGACCGCCTTGCCAAAGAGGGAAATCCGAAACGGTTCGCATTCGCCAAGCCTCACATCGAAGGCTGCGACTTCAGCTTCAGCGGCATCAAGACCTCGCTGCTGTATTTCCTGCGAGACAGCCTGCGCGAAGACCCGGATTTCATAGAACACAACAAGCACGACATCTGCGCCTCGTTCCAGAAAGCGTTGATAGACATACTCATGAAGAAGCTCGTAAAGGCTTCCGAAATGACCGGCATCAAGGAGATAGCCCTCGGAGGAGGCGTTTCCGCCAATTCAGGGCTCAGGGAAGAAATCGCCAGGACCGGAAAGAAGAGGGGCTGGAACACATATCTTCCCGAATTCAAGTTCACTACCGACAACGCCGCAATGATCGCCGTTTCGGGATACTACAGATATTTGGAAGGATACCGCACCCCTTTGTCGATAGCACCTATATCGAGGGCGAGGGATTTCGGAATTTGACACACGACGCACGATGAAAGAATTCGAATTGACCGTACCGGCCGCCGGCAAGACTCCCGGCACAGACACATTGAAAGAAGCGGCTGCGAAAGCGATGGGAGTAAAGCCGTCGGACATAGCAGAAGTATTCATTACGCGAAAATCGCTCGACGCACGCAAGGATATAGCATACAAGTACAAATGCCTGGCCGTACGCAAAGGGGAAGCCTCGCCCGAGAGCTTCGCCCTTCCTCGATACAGGGATGTACACGATTCGGAACCCGTACTGATCATCGGTTCGGGGCCGGCAGGCATATTTGCCGCATTGCGGCTGCTGATGGAAGGGTTCAGGCCCATAATACTCGAACGCGGCAAGGACATACACGCGCGCAAGGCAGACAACGCCATGCTGAGCCGCGAAGGGATTGTCGATCCGGATTCGAATTATTGTTTCGGCGAAGGCGGGGCCGGAACATTTTCCGACGGAAAACTCTACACCCGCTCCACCAAGAAAGGCGACATACGCGAAGTGCTGAAACAGCTGACGGATTTCGGGGCGGACCCCGAAATAATGATCGACGCCCATCCTCACATCGGAAGCGACAGACTGCCTGCGATAATGGAAAACATCCGCAAGTGCATCGTCGCCCACGGAGGCGAATACCATTTCGGCAGCCGGGTCACCGACCTTTCCAGGACCGACGGCGCCTGGCTGGCCT
>DEPW01000099.1:5207-5416 GCA_002358965.1 Bacteroidales bacterium UBA3382 | reverse complement strand
GCACCGGCAAAAGCGCGGTCTGTCAACAGATAGCCCCCGTCAGCCCCGCGGTAGAGCCCTTCCCTGATGATTTCGGCGGCACGGCCCGGCCCCATGGTCAGCAATGTGACTGTAGATCCGGGATAGGCATCCTTCAGACGGAGTGCCTGCTCCAACGCATTGAGATCTTCGGGGTTGAAGATCGCAGGAAGTGCCGCACGGTTGATGGT
>DEPW01000099.1:0-5171 GCA_002358965.1 Bacteroidales bacterium UBA3382 | reverse complement strand
GGAACCTGTTTTGCCAATACTACTATTTTCAAACTCATATTTATAATTAATTGTTAGTTATTTTCTTGCCTGTCAACTTGCAAAGTTAAGGATAAAACCGCATTTTCCAACAAAGTTAGGGAAAAATCGGATTTTCAGGAGCCTGTCCTCAATGCAAAAGAGGCCGCACCCACATCGGACACGGCCTCTCGAAGACTCTCTGCAATACCTGCTATTCGTCTTTTTCGCTTTCCATGTAAGCCTTGAGGAGCTTCTCCTGCACATCGGCAGGCACCGGCTGGTAATCGGCGAAGTTCATGGTGAAAGTAGCCGCACCGGAAGTAAGCGACGACAGGGTTGTGGAATATTTGTAAAGTTCGGCAAGAGGCACCCTTGCCTTCAACACATCGAAACCTTTGGTAGTACCCATGCCCTCGATGATCGCACGCCTGTTCTGCATATCGGACATACATGACCCCATATACTCCGACGGAGTAAGCACCTCGACATTGTAGATAGGTTCCATGATCTTAGGAGCCGCCTTGCGGAAAGCCTCTTTGAATGCGTTCCTTGCCGCAAGCACGAAAGATATTTCGTTCGAATCAACCGGGTGCATCTTACCATCGTATACGAACACCCTGATGTCGCGTGCGTAAGAACCGGTAAGCGGACCTTCGCTCATCTTGTCCATGATACCTTTAAGGATGGCAGGCATGAAACGGGCATCGATGGCACCGCCGACGATACAGTTGTAAAACTCGAGTTTGCCGCCCCATTCGAGGTTGAACTCTTCCTTGCCTTTGATATTGAGGATGAGGTCGCGGCCGTCTACCTTGAACTTGTTGCCGGCTTCGACGCCTTCGACGATAGGCTCTATGAGCAGATGGACTTCACCGAACTGGCCGGCACCGCCCGACTGCTTCTTGTGCCTGTAACTTGCGGCAGCTACCTTGGTAATGGTCTCCCTGTATGAAATCCTTGGCGGCAGAAGCTCGATTTCCATCTTGTGGATATTGTTGATGTGCCACTTGAGGATATTGATATGAAGCTCGCCCTGACCGCTCAGGATGGTCTGCTTCAACTCTTTTGCGTATTCTACGACGATCGTAGGGTCTTCAGCGGACGCCCTGTTGAGGATTTCGCTCAACTTTTCCGAATCCTTCTCGTCCACAGGCTTGATGGCGGTGCGGAACTTCGACTGAGGGAACTGTATAGGCTCGAATACATATTCGCAGTTAGGCTGCGAAAGGGTCTGGTTGCTCTTGACGCTCTTCATCTTGACCGTACATCCGAGGTCTCCGGCATACATCTCCGTGACTTTTTCCTTCTTCTTGCCGGCAACCGCGTATATTGCGGAAACGCGCTCTTTCGAACCGGTTTCAGGATTGACGAGATCCATTCCTTCGGTAAGCTTTCCGGACATTACCTTGAAATACGAAACATCTCCCAGATGCTGCTCTACTGCGGTCCTGTAGAAGAAGAGCGAAACAGGACCTTCGGGATCGCATTTCACTTCCTGACCTTCGGTCGTAACCGACGGACGCTCTGCCGGCGAAGGCGCCACATCTATGATGAACTCCATGAGCCTCTTCACGCCGATGTCCTTCTTGCCCGAAAGGGTGAATACAGGATATATCGCACCGTTGAGGAAACCGACTTTCAGTCCCTGGTACATCTCTTCTTCGGACAGCTCTCCGGCATCGAAGAATTTCTCCATCAAAGCCTCGTCGGCCTCTGCCGCCATCTCTATCAACGAGGCCCTCATCGCCTGCGCTTCGTCGGCGAACTGTGCCGGAATGTCGATCTCTTCGCGGGTGCCGCTGTCATCCTTGAAAGTATAAGCCTTCATCTTCAGGATATCGACAAAGCCGTTGAAGTCCTCGCCGACAGCCATAGGAAACTGCACGACAACCGGCTTGCTTCCGAAATGCTGTTTCATGGAATCGATTGTCGATTCCCAGTTGGCCTTGTCGGAATCCAGCTGGTTTACCGCTATGATCATCGGCTTCTTATGGTCGTCCGCATAACGCGCGAATATCTGCGTACCTACCTCGACACCCTGCTGGGCGTTTATGAGCAATACGCCTGAATCGCACACCTTGAATGCGGAAATCACGCCTCCTATGAAATCATCGGAACCCGGAGTGTCGACAAAATTCAACTTGTTGTTGTTGAACTCCGTATACAATGGAGTCGAATATATCGAACGCTGATACAATTGCTCGACCTCCGTATTGTCTGAAACCGTCGTTTTCGCCTCAACCGACCCCCTGCGGTCTATAACCTTGCCTTCATACAGCATGGTCTCGGCAAGGGTTGTTTTGCCGGAACGAGTACTGCCGAGAAGGACTATGTTCCTGATGTTGTTCGTAGAATAACTTTTCATCTTAAATATTTTAACTAATTAGACTTTTCACGCAAACTTTGCAAAGTTATAATTTTTTTCCATACACAGACACCTTTACTTATAAAATATTCATTTTACGGGAATAAAATGCCGTCAAAATGCGTCTCGGCATAAATCCGGACCATTTCCCTGAGCGTGATTCCGAAATTGTCCGAAAGATACCTGTCGATATCCTTTTCGGAAGCCCCGACATGCGAACACAGCAGCCCGATTGTGAAATCCGGCCTCAAAAACATCAAATCTTCCGACAGCGACGACTCGAGCCTGTCAAACATTTCCTCATCCGACATAATACAAAATATTTCGACCGCTGCAAATATAGCCTGTCGGAACCGCCCATGTGTCCGGAAATCGATAAAGTTGCATCGGCAGACGCATAAAATATCTTTTTTTGAGATTTTGTGGTGAAATAATAACCATCGGTTACCATACAACAACCGCAGGTTGTCTTGATTAATAACTATTCTAATCTATTTTTGTCCCATGTAGATTTCGTACAATGGAGGACAACGAAATAAGAACTTATCTCATCAGCAGGAGAAAAGAGTTGGGACTGTCCCAGGAATACATGGCGGGGCAGCTCGACATTTCCATCACCTCCTACAGGAAAATCGAAAACGGAAAAACTAACCTGTACAACAAGAAAGTCCTGCGCCTCGCCGAAATCCTCGGCACTTCCCCGGCAAGGCTGCTGTTCGGTTACGCTATCCGGGACGAAGAAACGGGAATACTGAAAGAAGAGTACGAAAAAGACATCGTGTCGCTTACAGAGAAAAACGCCGAATTGCGCGAGCGTATCCGCACTCTCGAAGAGCTCGTAGCGGCAAAAGACGAAATAATTTCGATGCTGAAATCGGCAAAAACCGAAAAATGACGAAACAACTTCTTATTTTCGCGAAAAAAAAGCGAAGTGAACAATAATCTGGAAAGTTTTTACAAAGCCTCCGAAATCGAGGCCGGCTGCGACGAGGCGGGACGAGGATGCCTTGCCGGACCGGTATACGCTGCGGCTGTCATATTGCCGCCGGACTTCCGCCATCCGCTGCTCGACGACTCCAAGCGCATGAGCCGTAAGAACAGAGACATCGTACGGGAAGCCGTCGAGAGGGAAGCAATTGCATACGGTGTCTGCCCTGTCGGCCCTGAGCAAATCGACACCGTAAACATACTCAACGCATCCATAGCCGGGATGCACGGCGCACTGGATCTCCTCGGGACAGCTCCTACCCTGATACTTGTGGACGGCAACCGATTCAAACCGTACAGGGACATTCCGCATGTCTGCATAGTCAAAGGGGACTCGAAGTTCGCTCCCATAGCAGCCGCATCCGTGCTCGCAAAATGCTACAGGGACGAATTCATGGAACGCATAGCAAAGGAATATCCCCGATACGGATGGGACAGGAACAAGGGATACCCCACCGAAGAGCACAGAAAGGCCATCGCCGAATACGGGATAACTCCCTACCACAGGAAGAGTTTCAACCTTTTTGGGGACAATCTTCTTTTTTGAACCGAATTTTTGTATATCTTTGAATTTTGTATTTAGCGGAATCAATATTACAGATTGTAGGTATTTTCAATTAATAACAAACAAAATTTCATTAAACATGTTTAAAAAGTTATCGATTCTAATCGCAGCGCTGACACTCACCTTCACACCGGCAATAGCCGACGAAGGAATGTGGCTGCTCCCACTGCTCAAAAAGATGAACATCGGCACAATGCAGGAAATGGGACTTGAACTTACCGCCGAAGACATTTACAACATCAACAACACATCCCTCAAAGACGCCATCGTACAATTCGGCGGCGGCTGTACGGGAGAGCTCATATCCGACAGGGGACTGCTCGTGACCAACCACCATTGCGGCTATTCGAGCATCCAGAAGCTCAGTTCGGTAGAGCATGACTATCTCAACAACGGCTACTGGGCAATGAATCTCGACGAGGAACTCCCGTGCGAAGGCCTCACCGTCACTTTCGTCGAAAGCATGACCGATGTGACAAAGGACATCGACAAGGCACGCAAGGCAGCCGAAAAGAAGGGAATGGATGCAGACTCTACGATACAGGCGGCCATTGACAGGCTCGTGGACAACGCTCTCGAAGAAAACCCTTATTGCGAAGCAAGGGTGCAGGGCTTCTACAACGACAACGCCTATTATCTCATCATCACCAAGACATTCAAAGACATCCGTTTCGTAGGAGCGCCGCCTTCCTCAATAGGAAAATTCGGTGCCGACACCGACAACTGGATGTGGCCTCGCCATTGCGGTGACTTCTCAATGTTCCGCATCTATGCCGACAAGAACGGAAAGCCTGCCAACTACAGTGCAACCAACGTTCCTCTAAAAGTGAAGAAACATATCGCAATCAACCTGAAAGGAGTGAAAGAGGGTGACTTTACTTTCGTTATGGGATTCCCTGGAAGAAACTGGAGATACATGATAAGCGACGAAGTGGAAGAACGCATGCAGACCACAAACTTCATGCGCGACACTATCCGCGGTGTACGCCTCAGAGTGCTTGGCGAAGAAATGGCAAAGGATGCAAAGACACGCATACAGTATGCAGCCAAATACGCATCGTCTGCCAACTACTGGAAGAACGCCATAGGAATGAACGAAGGATTAGTCAAACTGAAAGTTCTCGACAAGAAGAAAGAACAGCAGGAACACCTTCTGGAATATGGCCGTGAGACAGGCAACAACAGTTACAAGGAAGCTTTCGATGCCATCCGCTCAATAGTGGCAAAACGCAGAAATGCCGTTTATCATCAGCA
>DEPW01000053.1:4192-5797 GCA_002358965.1 Bacteroidales bacterium UBA3382 | reverse complement strand
GCCCGCCGCAATGACGGCGATGACGGCCAGCGAAATGATTTTCTTCTTCTTTTTCATATTACAATATCGTTATTTCTTTTCCACTGTAAAAATTCAACAATTGAATATTCATGACTGCCATGTATTTGGCCTGGAGCATCTGCATGTTCGCCATGAGATAATTGTTTTTCTCCGTAAGGAGCTCTACCGTATTCTTCATTCCCAGATCGAATTGCTCGCTCACAAGTTCGTAGCTGACACGGGCGCTGTTAAGCTGCTCCTTCGCCGCGACATACTGTTTTTGGGCGGAGTTGGCATCCTGCCAGAAGCCTTCGATGGTCTTGTACAGGTCTTTCTGGCTCTCTATCAGAGAGAGCTGCGCAGTCCGTGTCTGGATTTCGGCCTTGCGCAAAGCCGTCTTGTTCTGAAGGTTGCTGAAGATAGGGATGCTGAGCGTCAGCCCGATGGAATTGTTCCAGCCGCGCTGTATCTGGTCTGTAAACGAAAGGTTCGAACCGCTCGTATGGTTAGTGCCTATGCCGGCCGTAAGGCTCAATGAAGGATAGAAGCCGGCCTTGGATATCTTCTCTCCCATTTCGGAGGCCTCGATATTGAGGTTGCCGGATTCGATTTCCGGCCTTATGCCGAGCGCGGACTGGTACAGATGGGCTTTGTCCGGCAGCGGTACGAGGACGGATTCATCCGAAATTTCGGGAAGATAGAGCTTCATTTCGTATTCGCCCTGTATTTCGAGCAACTGTTTCAATTGCAGCTTGTAATCGGCAAGTGTTGCCTCGGATGAAACAAGCTGATACCTGTCGCTGCTCTGCTGCGCCTGCAACTGGGCGTAATCCGCTTTCGATATGCTGCCGGCATCAAGGAGTTCCTTGCCCCGGTCGCACTCGGCGATGCTTGTCTCAAGAGTGAGCCTTGCCACATCGACCGCTTCCGAAGCATACAGTATCTGGACATATACCTGGGCTATGCTTTCAAGAATCGAATTTTGCGAAATGTCCACATTGAGTTCAGCGATCCGTCCGTTGAGTTCGTTCTGCCTGACGGTATTACGGAGCCTAAGGCCGTCGAACAGGCTCCATTGGGCATTGAGGCCGTATGAACCCATGTAATTGGTATTGCCTTCGGTCTGGAGGATTTCGCTGCCGGTAATGGTGCTGCTGGTTTCCTGATAGGGCCTGTTGGTAAGCCCCTGGGTGGTGGAAAATGACACGCTCGGATACATCGCCGCCTTCGACTGTTTCAGTTCCAATCGCGAACTCTCGACTTCAAGACGGCTCTTTTTGAGAGAAATGTTTTCCTGAAGGGCATAATCGATGCAATCTTCCAGAGACCACACTTTATCCGGGGGAAGGACCCGCGTAGAGTCCTGCCTGGCATATGCCGTTCCCTGAACCGCAAACATCAGCGGCACTGCCATGACTGAAGCCGCCAAAGATGCGATCTTGTTACCTGATATCTTCATATGGTTGTTTCTTTGATTTTTTCTGCGCGGCTAAATTACAAGTAACGAGCCAAGCCTGCAAACAGAATAGACAAAACCGCCGGTTTTGTGGACGAATCCTGTTTCCCGGCGGTTACTTTCCCGGAAGGCTCTCAAAGGCAGGCCTT
>DEPW01000053.1:0-4146 GCA_002358965.1 Bacteroidales bacterium UBA3382 | reverse complement strand
TTTAGCGCATGATGCCTTCAGGAAGATGCATGCCGGCAATTACGAGTCCGTTTTCGGCGGCATATTCCATAAGGCGTATCCTTGCTTCGACCGCCTTGGCCTTGTCCATGTCGTATACCGCACAATATTCAGGGTAAAGGGCCTGCAAAGCCATTCCGTGCATCAGGTCGCCTGCGATCAGATAGTCCCCGACCTGATATGCAGTATGGCCGGGAGTATGTCCGACAGCATCGACAGCCTGCACATCGCATGGCAGAGTATCTCCGAAAGCGAACAGATGCAACCTGCCCGAATAGGCGTCCATTGTCTTCACCACTTGGGCTTTCTGCATGTCGGGCATGGCCATCCATGCATCGTACTCTGGCCGTGAAACATATACTTCGGCATTCGGAAATGCCGCTTCATCCCCGTTCATCATACCTCCGATATGATCGCCATGAAGATGCGTAAGATACAGGTAATCTATATCTTCAGGCACAAGTCCGGCAGCTTCGAGGCCTTCATCGAGACGGCTGTCCTGCGCTCCGAGCCCGGTATCGAACAGGATTGTCCTGCCGTCTGTCTTCACAAGGAAAACACTGACCGATGAAGGTATCCCTCCTTCGATGGACAATGGACCGGCTATGCTGTCCGGTACGGCTCCGAAAAGCCCGAGCGGCATCAGCTTGTCCCCTGAGTTGTCCTTGATCCAGATAAGTTCGGCTTCGCCTCCCCTGCCGTTGCAGGCCGTCATGAACAATGCGGTCGCGCCGAGAGCCACGGCGGACACTATCGACAGTAATTTTTCCATAATCCTGATATTTTTAACGATTTACAATGTTTCCTCTTCGCAATACTTGTTTATCACACTATATGCGTCATCGATACCGAGTTCCCCAGCCTTCGACAGATCCGTACAGCCCTTTTCTTTATCGCGAAGATATATCAGGACAAGTCCCCGGTTGAAGAATGCATCCCCGAAATAAGGATAAAGCTCTATCGCCCCCGTATAATTCGCAATGGCTTCGGTGTGTTCGGCCGAAAGAGTGAACAGGTTGCCGAGGTTGAAGTATATGTACGGATAATCCGGACACAGCAGCGAAGCCTTGATCATGTCCCCTATCGCCTCGCTGTAATCGTACCTGTTCATGCTCTGTTCCTGTACGCGTGCGGTCGTAGTACTTCCCCGGCTGTCCAGAGTGAGCACCTGTACATTGTGCTGCATGGAAGAGATAAAATCTATCATGTCGGCCTGCAGCGTACCCCTGTTCATATACACAAGCGCAAGCAACAGGTCTTCCTCCGTATCCCCGATGCCGCAAGAGTCTATCGCAGACGTATAGTCGGACATGGCAAGACTGTATTGGCTGTCTTCCGACTCGACAATGCCTTTGGCAAAGAGACGCAGGACTTTCCCGCTGCCGGAAAGATTCGGATTGGAGGCAAGATCCCTTCGGATGACGGATATGAAATCCGAATATTCTCCGGCAGTTTCCGAACGCCGGTTCTCATTTGAGACTATGGCTTCGAACGGGAACAGGGCAAGCACCGAATCCGCCACGAGGTTTTCGTAGCTCTTGTCAAGCCTCGACCACGGAGCCTTATGGCCGGGCATTATCCTGTACATTGGCCTCAGTCTCACATCTATGTCCCTGTACTGCAAAAGTTCATCGTCGAAATCGCGCTTTGCGAATTCGGCATCCAATGAAAGCAGCGAACTGAACTGCTTCGAAGTATCGGCAAAGGCCGAAGCGCCCTGCGCGGTGCTGATCTTTTCCTGGTACTCGCGGATTTTCTGCTGGGCAGTCTCAAAATCCTTTTTGGAATCGTCATACAGGCCCATGATATTCTTCAGATACGAACGGTTCATGTAAGCCTTGGCAAAATCAGGATACAGCTCTATCGCCTTGTCATAATCATGTACCGCATCCCAGTATCTGCCAAGTTCCACGAAGATGGAAGCCCTGTTGAAGTACGCCAGGACATTCCGGGGATTGATGTTGATCACCCTGTCGAAGTCATCGAGCGCCCCTTCGTAATCCATGACCTGAGCCCGTATCAGGGCCCTGTTGTACAATGTCAGAGCGTTACCCGGCTCATCTTCGAGCACCCGGTTGAGATCGTCCATCGCTCCGCGCACATCCTTGATGTCGTATCTCAGTATCGCCCGGTTGAAATATGCGAAAGTATTGGAAGTGTCCAGCCGGATCGCCTTGTCCATATCCTCCAGAGCGTCTTCGAGTTTGCCGGTCATGGCATAAAGCCTGCCCCTTCTTATATAGCCTTCAGGGTCGAAACGGTTCAGCCTGATGGCTTTGTTGTAATCCGAAAGTGCTTTCAGGGTATCGCCGAGAAAAAGATAGGAAGCTCCCCTGTTAAGGTATACCGTGGCATCGTCGGGCTCCTGGGCGATGAACCTGTCGAAATCGCTGACGGCCGCCTCGAAGCGGCGGGACAGGAAATAAGTCACCCCCCGGCTGAAATACAGCGGGATGAAGCCCGGCCTGAGCGAAATCGCCTCATTCATATTTTCCAAAGCGTCGTCATATCTCCCTATACGGCTCAGAGTGATGCCTTTGTAATGGTACGCATCGGTAAACACCGGGTTGATCCGCACGGCTTTGTCGAAATCATCGAGCGCCCCGCGGAAATCGCCGAGATTGTACTTTGCTATTCCTCTGAAGAAATATGTTTCGTAACTGTCAGGATCAAGACGCACGAGGATATTGAAATTTTCGATCGCCGAGGAATACTGCCCGTCTATGAGAGCCTGCCTCCCTCTCAAATAAAATCTGTCCCTGTCATACTGGCCAAGCATGTCAGGGCAGACAAACAACATTAAGGCGAAAGCCACTATCGTGCATTTCCAAATCGAACCCATAAAATCTCATCTATGTCAGTGCCGTCTTCCGGAATAACCAAAATGATACCGGATTGCAAAAATAGCGACTTTATTTAGAAGCTGTTAAAAATTTTAAACAGCTTCTTGGATTTTCATCAGATATTGCGTTAATGGCAAAGTTGCCCTATCTTTGCGGACCATGAAAAACAGACTTCGGACATATCTCATTTTCATTGCCGCGGCAGCCTTTGCTGCGGCCGCCTGCCCTGCATACGCGGAACAGCCTCCCTACGGCGAGGACATCATGCATACTGTGGAATTCCTCGCTTCGGACATCTGCAGGGGGCGCTTGTGCGGGACAAAAGGGGCATTCGAAGCCGCCGCCTATATCGAAGGCATGTTCGGGAATGCCTCGCTCACACCGCTTTTCGAGGACGGATACAGCCAGTCATTCTCCGTCAGGACTGATTCAGGGACCGCCATAGGAAGGAATATCGCAGGAATCATACATGGCAACAATCATGAAAAATACGACAAGCCGTATATCATAATAGGAGCGCATTACGACCACATAGGCGTACTCAAAGGAAAGACATATCCCGGAGCGGACGACAATGCATCGGGAATCGCCGTCCTCGGAGATATCGCAAGGAGGTTCGCTATGAACCGTTTCCTGAAAGACACGGCCAGCCGCTCGGTCATCTTCATAGCCTTCGATGCAAAAGAGTACAGCATGGCCGGGTCGAAAGCCTTCGTGGACTCGCTGCTGTCCGGCAGGGGGATAATCGACCCCGTTTCCGGGACAAGGATAACCCCGGAGCAAATAGCTTTCATGGCCAACATAGACCAGGCCGGCACGGTTCTCGAGCCTATAGACGAGACCCACAGGGAATATCTGATGGTGCTTGGCAGCGAAAGGCTGCGCGAATACGACAGAAGCACCCTCGAAGTGACAAGGAAATACTTCATACCGGAACTCGCGATAGGATATGATTATTACGGAAGCGACAATTTCACGGAACTGTTCATGGAGCTGTCCGACCAGGCAAGTTTCACCTCTGCCGGAATCACAGCCATACTCTTCACATCCGGCATCAACGCTCACACCTACAAGACTTCCGACCAGCCATCCACGGTAGACCGCAAAGCTCTGGAGATGAGGGCGAAGTACATATATCTGTTCATCGAAAGGCTCACCCGTTGACGGCGTCACCGGCCAAAGCGGCCCCGGTGAACAGATCGGTCCTTTCACGCAGCTCTTCAGGCCTTCCCTCGAATACTATCCGACCTCCGGCATCCCCTCCGTCGGGACCGAGGTCTATCAC
>DEPW01000111.1:22702-23560 GCA_002358965.1 Bacteroidales bacterium UBA3382 | reverse complement strand
ACCCGAAGAGCCCCCGCCTTCTTCCCTCATAGCCGCCTCGACCAGCCTCTTTATCTCTTCGTTCAGGGCCTCGACTTGCTTGCGCTTGAGGGCCAATTGCTTTTCGAATGTCCTGCGATCCTTTTTCAGACGGTCTTCGACTTTTTCCGCATCGGCTTCTTCCTGTCGTAACGAACTTATTTCCTTTAACCTTTCGTTTTTCACACTTACGGATTCGTCACGGAGAAGCCGGAGATTGGTCCTTTCGAGATCGAGCAAGTCTTTCAGATCCTTGATCTCCATCGCCCGTTCGTCAAGACTGTGGGAAAGGTTTCTGAAATACATGTACCGGCGGTAAGTCTGCACCAGATTGTCGCCGGAAAGGATGTAGGCGAACCACAGACGGGAGTCTCTGTTGCGGTAGGCCACCCTGACCAGGCGTTCGTAGTAGACAAGCAAAGTATCCATCTCGTCTTCCATATCCGCGATACGGGCCGACGCGTCCGCTATCGACCGGTCGTATGCCTTTATCTGCGCATCGGTCTCGTTGACTATCGCCTGACGGTTGTTGATCTTCCTGCGTATCAACTGCAATTGCCTTGTATTGTCCTGCTGCCTGCTCGTATTTGCAGAAAGTTGGCGGTTGATCAGCGCTATCTCTTCTTCCAGCCGCGCTTTCTCCGCCTTATGGGCTTCGATATCCTGCGCATATGAAGGGAATGCATACGACAGCATCGGCAGAAGCGACAATACTATATACCTGAAAAACCTCATTCGTCAATGGATTTGTAATATGCCACTTTGTCTTTCAGGCCCGGAATCCTTTCGGCCGGCGCCGAAAGCGCATCCTTTTCCAGCGCCATGCCCCAGTAATGCATG
>DEPW01000111.1:10593-22675 GCA_002358965.1 Bacteroidales bacterium UBA3382 | reverse complement strand
CCGCATAATGGTCGAGTATCACCGCGTTTTCGCGCCCGCCGTAAAGCATCGCATGGCGGAACAGATCCTTGGCCTCGTAAGAACGGCCCATCAGATGCAATATCCAGCCGTAAGTATCAAGGTAAGTAGGGTTGTCCGGCTCGGCATCAACGCATTTGCGCCCCATCTCAGCCGCTTTTCTAAGGTTCTTCCCTGTCATACTGAGGAAATATGCATAGTTGTTCAGCACCACGGGATTGTCCGGGTCGAACCTGAGGGATTTTTCATAGCAACTGTTTCCGGCCTTGGTTTCGCCCATCTGATGGTATATGTCCCCCATTATCGCATAACTGCCTGCTACCGCAGCAGTATCGTCCGGCATGATGGCCACAAGGCTTTCGAAGCGTTCGAGCGCCTCGTCATAATCTTCAAGCATCATGCATGCGATTCCCCTCTGCTCGATGAAATACGGATCTGCGGCGAATCGCTCTGCCGCCTGCGCGGAAACTTCGTAGAAAGCCGGCCAATCCTGCAATGCGTAGAGCGCGACAAGATAGTCGCTCCATGTCCCGCGGCTGTCGGGCGACAGGTCGGTGTTTTCCTTGAAGAGTTCCAGAGCCCTGTCCGTACGGCGCGTAAAGAAATAGTAATATGCTACGGATGCCGTCACCAAAGTATCTCCGGGATTGGAGGAAAGGACATCGGCCATAAGTGAATCGATTTCAGTCTTGAAAGCCTCGAGAAAATATGGGTCGTTCGGTGAAAAGGCTTCGTTGATGTAACGGCTTTTCGTATCGGTCGGCACATACGGGTCGGACAGGAACCTGTCCACACATTCAAAATACTCTCCGTAATCGCCGTCATGCCTGTAGATGCTTGCAAGGCCGAGCAGCGCCGGGGCGTAATTTTCTTCCAGGCCCAAGGCTTCTTTGTACATCACCATGGCCGAATCTTTGTCGTAACGGCTGATATAATAGTCCCCGAGCAATGTGGAGATCTGCACCGAGGCATGCTGCGCATTGTAGGCCTTCAGATACCTGTACCCGTCCTGCGGCCTGCCCGCCATCCTGCACAGATCGAAGCGGGCATAGGCAGTCATGTCTGTCTCGCCGAACACCGTTTCTATCAGGGACAATGTCGAGAGCGCGTCTTCATAGCGTCCCAGCCGCACATAAAGGTCTATCAGCGTATAGTAAAGATCGGTTTTGGCAGGAAAATCCTTCAAGAGCCGTTCATATATCGAAACGGCCAGCTCCGCCCTTTCGGTATTGACATAAAGCATCGCGAGCCTGCAAGGGTACCAGAAATTGTCCGGATCGATGGCAATCGCCTGCTTTATGGCGCTTTCCGCACCTTTCACATTTCCGTATGCATAGCGCACAAGTCCCATGTAATACAATGCCGCATCATTACCGGGATCTCTCTCTATCAGCTCTTTCAGTATCNNGTATCTTGTGCGCACCGCCCATGTCGCCCGAATCGTATTTCGTCACGGCTTCTGCGAGCAAAGCCTCGTCGCTATAGCCGGCTTTTTGCCCGTCCGCCGGAAAGACTGCGGTCAGAATGAAAATGAAACATGCTATGATGAATGGTATCTTTCCCGTCATATCAAGAAAACATATAGTATACAAAAATAAGAAAATAAACATACAATAATCGCTCCAATGGATTAATTTGCTATTTTTGGAATCGTTTTTCAAAACTTTCATGCAACATTGAAAACAGGCATTGCATCTATAAGACGGTTTTATGGAGTTAAGCGTACCAAGACCCGATGAGAAAAAACTCATTGAACGGTGTCTCTTGCGCGACAGGAGAGCATATAAGGAGCTTTTTGAGGCCTACGCCCCCAAAATGCTCCCATTGTGCATAAGGTACATGAAAAACCGTGACGATGCGGAAGATGTGTTGCAGGAAGGCTTCATCACCCTGTTCAACCAGCTTCACCATTTCGAAGGACGGGGTTCTTTCGAGGGCTGGGTCAGAAGGATCTTCGTCACAACCGCGCTAATGCATCTGCGAAAGAAAGATCCGCTCCGGACAAGCGACGACATCACGGAAATCAGGACCATGGGCAACAACGCGGCCACGGCGTTGGAAGAGCTCGGACACAAGGAACTGATGAGGCTCGTGACGCAACTGCCCACCGGCTTCAGGATTGTATTCAACCTGTATGTCATAGAGGGCTACTCGCATAAGGAAATCAGTGAAATGCTGGGAATAAGCGAAAATACATCCCGCAGCCAGCTCAGCAGGGCAAGAGCGTGGTTGCAGCAAAAGATTAAGGAAGACCGAAAATGACGGAAAAAGAGTTTGACGATATTTTCAAATCCCTTAGAGACTATACCGAAACACCCTCGGAGGATACCTGGAAGGGCATCGAAAAGAAGATGGACCGTCGCAGGAATTCTGTCATGCTCAGGTGGATCGGAGCAGTCAGTGCGGCTGCCGCAATAATCGTCGGAATCCTGCTCGCCGTCCCTCACGAAAGCGCATACGCCCCCGACGGTGTCAGAATCATCTCCGGGGAAGATATGACGGCCGAGACCCTCGACGGGAAGTCCGGACCGGGCATGTCAGAGCCCGGGAAGTCCGGACCGGGGAAGCCTGACTTCAGCCAAGCCACGGCACCGGCCTGCCAAGCGCCTGAGGGCACGGCAGAGCCGGCATACATCGAGCCGGAGCTGCCGGAAAGCAATGCAGAGACAGGAAAACCCGTCCCGGAGTCCGAGTCCGGCATGCAACAGCACCAAAGCCGGCAGCCTCAACGGACGGAGAGTGGCGACGATTGGAGCGAAGGCAGCAACTGGCGCGACATCAATCAGCAGACAGGAAGGACAAGGAAATACACGGCAGCCGTACTGGATCTGAGCACTACGGCCCAGGCAGGCACATTGGCCGGCAGCTTCACTTCTCCGGCCGAGGCAAGATACATCAGAAAGATGAATGCCTACAGGGTAGACCCGGGCCTTAACAAGAAAGACACCGTGATCGAAAGGAGCACCGGAGCCTATTCAATCCCCGTATCGGTCGGAGTAGGCGCCAAGATAAGACTGTCCGACAGGTTCGACCTGGGAATCGGCATAAACTACACGGTCATGTCAAGGAAACTGGCAGGAGAATTCAACGGGGAATATTACAGCCAGATAAGGAATGTGCAGCAATATATCGGCATACCTGTCAACCTGTATTACAACATCATCCGAAGCGACAGGGTTTCCGTCTATGTCCAGGCCGGAGGGGCAGTCGAGCGCGGACTGTCCGATTCGTACAGGATAACAGGCGCAGACAACAGCACGCTCACCCATCACGAACCGATCAAAGGAGTGCAGTTTTCGGTATCGGCCGGCATCGGCATTGAATACTGGGTCGGCAATCATGTCGGACTGTACTTCGACCCTACCATAAGGTATTATCTCGACAATTATCAGGCAAAGAGCATACGCACCGACCAGCCGTTGCAGACGGGCTTCGAAATAGGCGTGCGGTTCAGATTCTAACGGATCACCAGCTTGCGCGCCAGCGCATTGGCATTGACGAAGGTTTCAAGTTCGGGGCAATCTGGATGCAGGAAGGAATTCCTGTCGCCGCGCCATTTCAATTTTCCTTCATAAATGAAAGACACCCTGTCTCCGATGCCCATTATCGAATTCATGTCGTGGGTATTGATGATTGTCGTCGTATCGTATTCTTCGGTTATCCCCGCTATGAGTTCGTCGATCCTTACGGATGTGAGCGGATCCAGCCCGGAATTGGGTTCGTCGCAGAAAAGATATTTCGGATTGAGAGCTATCGCACGCGCTATGCCCACGCGTTTCTGCATGCCGCCGCTGAGCTCCGACGGATATTTTCCATTTACACCTGCAAGTCCCACCCTTTCGAGCAGCATGTCGGTCTTATCGTGTTTTTCGGCTTTCGACATCTTGGTAAAGAACTCCATCGGAAATTCGATATTTTCCTGTACCGTGGCGAAATCGAACAGAGCGCTGCTTTGGAAAAGCACGCCCATTTCCCGGTAGAGGGTCTTCTTTTCCTTGAAAGACATTCCGTTAAGGTCTTGTCCCGAATAGAGGATTTCCCCGGAATCGGGAACGAGCAGCCCCATGATGTTTTTCAACAGCACGGTCTTGCCCGAACCGCTGGCACCGATTATCATATTGCATTTTCCGGCCTCGAAGGACACCGAAATGTCATCGAGCACCTTGTTCTCACCGAAACTCTTCGTAAGATTCCTGACTTCTATCATCTCAGTACAGCATTGTTTGGGTCAAAAGCAAATCGAACACGAGTATCAGCATGCTCGCATATACGATGGCCTTGGTACTCGAACGCCCCACTCCGAGCGAGCCTCCGTCGGCATAATAGCCGTTAAAGGCGGATATCGTGGTTATGAGGAAAGAAAATACGGCGGTCTTTACGCAGCTGTATACGACATAAGAGCCGTTGAAAGCGAAGGTTATCCCTTCAAGATAGTCCGTAAGCGTCACCATATCCGAAGTATAGGCCACCAGAGCGCCTCCTCCCAAGCCTACGACGAAACTTATCAGCGTAAGCAAAGGGCCGAGAAGAGTAGCCGAAACCACTTTGGGCAGCACGAGATAATTTGCCGAATTGACGCCCATCATTTCCATGGCATCTATCTGCTCGGTGATACGCATGCTGCCTATCTCGGAAGACACATTCGAGCCTATCTTGCCCGCCAGGACGAGGGCTATCATCGTCGAACAGAATTCCAGTATCAGGCTTTCGCGCGTCATGTAACCGACATACATCCTTGCCACGAACGGATTTTCGAGATTGGCCGCCGTCTGGATGACAATCACGCCTCCGATGAATACGGATATGAAGGCCACAAGCAGGACAGACGAAAGCACCAGTTTGTCCGCCTCGATGAAAAACTGCCTGAAAAACAGACGCCATCTTTCGGGCCGGGTGAATACCCGGCCTAAAAACATCCAGTATCTGCCTATGGTTTCAAAATATTTCCTCATTCCGGATTCAAAGTTAAGAAGTTGTTTGGAAATTCACCCCAATTATGTGCGAAAACCGCAAGATAATACAAAGTGGCGAGATTTTGCGATTTTCAAGCATGCGTTACAGGCGGACGGCCTATTTTTGCAGCAGAAGCAAAACGACCGAACAAATGCTCACCAAGATCAACTGCGCCAAATGCATAGGGACGGAGGCCGTCCCGGTAACCGTGGAAGTGGACATATCGCCAGGAATAGGCATACATCTTACAGGCATGCCGGATACGGCCATAAAGGAAAGCATCATGAGAGTCTCTACGGCCATGAGGGCGGAAGGGTTCAGGATACCCGGACACAGGATAGTAATCAACCTGGCCCCCGGAGATATCCGCAAGAGCGGCACCGGCTATGACGCGGCGATCGCCCTGGGAATGATATTTTCATCTCAGCAGGCCCCTATGGGAAGAGTATCCGAATACATCATACTCGGAGAGCTGGCACTTGACGGGAGCCTGCGTACTGTGCCAGGAGGCCTGCCTGTCGCCCAGCTTGCCTCGGCAAACGGATTCAAAGGGGTGATACTTCCCAAAGGACCGGCAATGGAAGCCATTGCAATCGAAAGCATCGAAGTCCTCTACGCCGACAAGCTGTCCGACATATTGCATATCGTCTCCGAAGACCGTTACAGGCTTGCGTTCAATGCCAGGAACATTGCCTGCAGAGCCGGCTGCGAAGACACCCGTAACGGGAGGATGGCGGATGCAATCCCGGACATGTGCGAGATAGTCGGGCAACATTCGGCGAAAAGGGCTGTCGAAATCGCCGCCGGAGGAGGGCACGACATACTGATGATAGGAACGCCCGGAAGCGGAAAGAGCACTCTGGCAAAAGCCGTGCAAGGCATCATGCCTCCATTAAGCAAGGACGAGGCGATCGAGACCGGAAAGATATACTCGGTCTCGGGAATAGCGATGCCTCCCGAGGGAAGAAGGCCGTTCCGCGCGCCGGACAGGAACATCACCATGGCATCGCTGATAGGAGGAGGGCGCAACGCCTTGCCCGGAGAGATCTCCCTGGCGCACAACGGCGTGCTGTTCATAGACGAGGCCACGGAAATCCGCAAAGGGGTGCTGGATGCGCTAAAGGAGCCGATGGAAAACAAGGAAATAATCATTTCACGGCTTTATCACAGAATCCGTTATCCTGCATGTTTCATGCTGATTCTCGCAGCAAACCCCTGTCCATGCGGATACTATGGCGAAAAAGGCCGGTGCAGATGCAGCGACAACGCAATCGAAAGACATCTCGGGAAACTTTCAGGCCCCCTTATGGACAGAATCGATTTGCGTGTGTACATGCCTCCGGTTTCCGGCAAAAGCCTCGCTTTCACGCAGGGTGAAGAGGACAGCGCACATATCGCGTTAAGAGTGGGCACGGCGCGCGACAGACAGAAAGAACGGTTTTACGGGCAGCGCATCCGGCTTAACAGCATGATGGACATGGAAGATGTCAGGAAACACTGCATCGCCGGGGTGAAAGAAGCATCTTATTGCCAAAAGACGGTCGACCGCCTGGGATTGTCGGCCAGGGGATTCTTAAGGATCCTGCGTATGGCACGCACAATTGCCGATCTCGACAATGAAGACCTCGTCCGTGAAGAACACATCGCCCAGGCAGTTTCGTACCGCAAGGCCGGCAATGTCCTGTAATCAGGGACGGGGCTTAGGACTGCCTACAAAGCCCGCCGGCGTGCCTACCTCCCCCATGTAGGCACGGCTTCAGGGTTCAGAATTTTTCAGCGGTTTTAAGAAGCTGCTTAAAATATTAAACAGCTTCTAAGTAAAATACGGAACAACTTCTTAATTTTGCAGAGACTGATTAAAGGAACGACTATGGACGACACAACTGACACGATTGAAATAACGATGAAAGACCTGTCGGAGCTTCCGGAAGCGGCGAAGGAATTTCTCAAAGAGACGGCCGGGCACGATATCATAGCATTCTATGCCAAGATGGGAGGAGGAAAGACGACCTTCATCACGGAACTCTGCCGCCAGCAAGGGGTCGAGGATACGGTCTGCTCCCCGACATTCACGATTGCCAACGAATACAGGACTGAAGCCGGAAATCCGATATATCATTTCGATTTTTACAGGATAGAGAAACTTGCGGAAGCCGAGGACATAGGAGTCGACGAATATTTCGACAGCGGTTTCCCTTGCTACATCGAATGGCCTGAAAACATCGAAGAGCTGCTTCCCGAAGAAACGCTACGGGTGTACATCGATGTCGATGAAGACGGGGCGAGGAGGCTGAGGTTCACTTTGTAAGCTTGTCCCACTCGCATACTTCCATGTCGTAAATGCGGCCTGAATCGATCCTGAAACGCAGGGCGGTACGGACTTGGTGGAAGCCGAAGATGCCGGCAGCCCCGGGATTGATGACGAGCATGTCGCGTTTTGCATCGTTCACCACTTTCAATATGTGCGAATGGCCGCAGACGAAGATACCGGGACGGAGTTCGTCGATGAGCTTTCGCGCCTTGGGGTCGTACCTTCCGGGATATCCGCCTATATGCCTCATCAACACAGACATCCCCCCTGTTTCGAAAAACAGGTGTTCGGGATAATCCGCCCTTATGTCATAACCGTCGCAATTGCCGTAAACCCCTTTAAGAGGCTTGAAGGCCGCTATGTCGTCGGCACATTCCGCCGTGCCGAAATCCCCCGCATGCCATATCTCGTCGACAGGGGCGAGGAAAGAGCGCAGACTGTCGTCGAAAAGGCCGTGAGTATCAGATATCAGACCGATGTACGCCATTTTATTGCAAACATTGACACGGCAAGTTATAAAAAATAAGTATTTTTGCCATCAGGGAACCGGGAAAATATCGGAAAAATGGAAATTTTCTATTCAGAAGAACTGCAAGCAATGGCAAACGCTGGCATGCAGGCCTCAAAAGGGTCCGAAAGCCATCTGGACGAAGACGAGTCCGCACATTGCATAAAAGTGCTCAGGCACCGCACAGGGGACAAGATAAATGTCATAGACGGGAACGGCTGCATGTATGAATGCATGATAACCGAGGCTTGTGCAAGACATTGCGCGATAAGGGTGGAAAACGCAAATCCCGGATGGGGCGGCCACGGCTACTCTTTACATGTGGCATGCTGCCCGACGAAAAACATGGACAGATTCGAATGGTTCATGGAAAAGGCCACGGAAATCGGCATAGACGACATTACTCCGATAATCGGCGAGCATTCGGAACGCAGGACGATAAAGCCGGAACGGGCCGGAAGGTTGCTGCTCGCCGCCGCCAAACAGTCGCTCAAGGGCAAAATCCCTTCATTGCACGGCTGCGTGGAAACGGACAGATTCATTGAATCGTCCGCAAACGCCCCACAATGCCTGAAGATGATAGCCTATTGTCCCCACGACGGGACGGAAGACAAGAGGAAAGACATGTTTTCCGAAATAATGAGACACTTCAAAGACTGCAAAGGACGCTTTGACGGCAGCAAGCCGGAAATACTCGTCATGATAGGCCCGGAAGGGGATTTCAGCGAAGAAGAAGCCGCCCTCGCACTCTCGCACGGCTTCATTCCCGTATCGATGGGCGACTCCCGGCTAAGGACGGAGACCGCCGCACTCATGGCAGTAGCCGCCGCATACAACGCCTTCCAGACCGTCAGGGACGAATAACGGCAATCTCCCCGTCTACACCGACCTTGATTACAGAGGATGAATGGCCGGTGGACTCGGACTCAAGCGCAGGGTCGACTATATAGTCCGCAGCCTTGCGTATCTCGTCCGATATCCCTGCAAAGGATTTCGGGGTAGGCTCTCCGGAGATGTTGGCCGAAGTCGATACGATCGGACGGCCCAGTCGTGCGACCATACGGCGGCAATAATCGGAAAGAGGTATCCTTATGCCCACAGAGCCGTCTTCCGCCACGCAGTTCCGTGCAAGAGAGAACGAAGAAACACTCCCTGCTGAAACTATGGCCGAAGGATATACTATGGTCATAGGCCGGTCGTTCACTTCTATCAGCGAAACCGCCATCGGGGGCATCTCCTCGACATAACGGCATATCATGTCGATGTCGCTGGCAAGCAGGACGAGGCTCTTGCTGTCGGAACGCTTCTTGATTGCGTATATCCTGGAGACGGCCTCGGGATTGGTGGCATCACAGCCTAACCCCCATACGGTATCGGTCGGATAAAGTATGATTCCGCCCTTGCGCATTACGGAAACTGCCGAATCGATTGTCTCTTTCAATATGTTTTCATCCATTTTTTTTAAAATTTGTCAATATTTCATTACCGCCATGACCGGATAATGGTCCGAAAACTTCAGACGGGGGGTCTCGTGCGAAAGTACCGAGAAAAATTCGGGAACGAACACATAGTCAATCCTCAAAAGAGGCCACAGTCTCGAATAAGTGGCGGCAAAACCGGAACCTGCTTCCGAGAAAGTATCTTTACGGCCTTTCACCAAAGTCCTGTAAGTATATGACATGGGCGTATCGTTAAAGTCGCCGCATATCAGCGCCTCGTAGGGAGAATTGCGCATGTTTTCAAGCACTTGTCCGACCTGCTTGGGACGCTTCAGTATCGAGCCCCGGACACGCTCGCCCGTCATGCGGGCGACCTCCTTGTCTTCGACCATGGATTTTACCAGACCTGCGGTGGAGATGCTGTACGACTGGAAATGACAATTGTAGACACGGATAGTCTTTCCGCCTATGTCTATGTCGCTGTACAGAGCCAGATTGCTGCTCTGCTTGAAGCGCTCCACGCCCGAAGATGTAATGGGAAAACGGCTTAAGGTCAGATTGCCGGAATAGGCTCCTTTGTCGTTCCTGAAATAATATTTGTAATAGTATCCTTCAAAATACTCGTCCACAAGCAGTTCGAGTGAATCCGCCGAGGCGATGGAGAACTCCTGAAAGCACAATATGTCGGGAGAGCATCCTTCCAGGACCGACATGGCGTCTTCCCTGACCGAGGACATATGGTCCTCCCCCTTCCTGCCGTCCTGCGCAAGTCTGAAACCTCCCACATTGTATGACAATATCTTAAGCGTATCGCCCGGAAGGCCGTCCCCTCCCTCTTTACCGGAAAGACGCACCTGCTTGTCGGCGATGAACAGGAAAGGGACGAGTGCGACAAGCGGTATCCAGAAAAGCCTCGAACCTCGGATTACCGTCACGAGCAAAAGCACGACATTGATGATGGCGACAGGAAATTCGATGACTGTAAGCAGAGCCGAAGGCCAAAAATCGGCAGGATTCACATACATCGACAGGTAGCACAGCCCGAGCAGAAGCGCCGAACAAATCAGCACAACCGACAAGACCACCGACGACAAACGGAATCTGCGGGAGCTACCCTTCATAGTACAGCCTGTTCCTCTTCTTCCAGTACAAGATCATTATCAGTCCGAACAGCATCCCGCCGAGATGGGCGAAATGCGCTATGCCGTCGCGTGTCCCGAAGACCCCGGTAAGCAACTCTATGGCCGCGAAAATCAGCACGAACCACTTCGCTTTCAGAGCCACCGGAGGGAAGAGCAGCTGGAGCACATCGTTAGGGAAAAGCATGCCGTAACCGAGAAGCACTCCGTATATCGCGCCGGATGCGCCAACCGTCGGTGTCGCCATGAGAGCCCAGTATTTCTGGGCAGCCGCCATATCCCCTGCCTGGGCAAGTCCCAGCAGATGATCCGCCTGCAGAGCCGTCACTCCGGTATGCAACAGAGCCGCTCCGAGTCCCGTCACAAAATAGAAGAGCAGGAATTTCTTGGGACCCCATATGCGTTCCAGCGCGCACCCGAAGATGAGCAGGGTGTACATGTTGAAAAATATATGGAAAAACCCTCCGTGCATGAACATGTGGGTAATCGGCTGCCACCAATGGAACATGGGCGACTCCACATAAAACAATGCGAATTTTTCATACATGAAATCTCCCGTCAAAAGTGTCAGTATGTACACCAGCACATTTACAAGGATGATGTTTTTTACCGCTACCGGCATATTGGAGAAAAAGCCTCCCCCTCGTGTCTCGTAATATCCCATTTTTTATAAAATATTCATTTTAAACTTATGCAAACTCCGTCATTTTGTCAGCAATCTTTCCAGGTCGGCAACCGTCAGCGTCGTGTAACACCGTTTTCCCGAATATGGGGATGTCGACGAGTCCTCGCATCCCGACAGCTGACCGATCAGGGCGCGTGCCTCGCTTTTGTCCGGGACCGATTTGTCGGCCAGGGCGGATATATGCGAAAGCCGTACCGCCATACGGGAAATCATGACGCTTTTCAAAGCGGCAGGATCATCGTCGAACGAGGCAATCAGGCCATCGAGTATGTCGGCTACCGACTGGCTGTCCATTCCGTAACCGGAAGGCAGACCGTAGACCATGACGGTGGTCTCGCCGAAAGGCCTGATATCGAAGCCTGTTTCGGAAAGGATTTCCGAATGCTCTTCAATCACAGACACCCCGTGCGCCCCCACTTCGCGCTCTACCGGGTAAAGCAAAGACTGTGTCAGGATTTCTCCCATGGCGACGCTCTGTATCATACGGCTGTACAGTATCCGTTCGCGTGCCCGGAGGATGTCGACCAACTTCAATGCGTCCTTCTCCTTATATATAATGTATTTTCCGCCCAACACCACCACATCGTCGCGGCACAGGGCCGCATCTTCTTCGAAAAGCCTTCCATAGCTCCGGGGCGGCACGGGAACATACCCGGTATCCGGACGGACTGACGGTCTGTCCGGCCCGGCATCTTCCCGGTTGCGCTCGAACGGATTGTAGGAGGCATCCACATCGATCCGGGGCATTTTGACAGGGGAAGTGTCGCGCGGATTGAAGACCGGGATTTCCGGCACGCCTTCGACATCGAAATCTATGCTCTGCACGAAAGAGTTCTTGCCCAGGGCCTCCCGTACACAGGCATAGACTATCTGGAAGATTACCTGTTCGTCCTCGAACTTCACTTCCGTCTTGGCCGGATGGATGTTGACATCCACCTTGGCCGGATCTATGGACAGGTACAGAAAATAGGAAGGGAAAGTCCCTGAAACGATAAGGTTGTCGTATGCCTTCATCACCGCCTTGTGAAG
>DEPW01000111.1:0-10561 GCA_002358965.1 Bacteroidales bacterium UBA3382 | reverse complement strand
CCGTTGACGAAAAAATACTGGTTTTGCTGCGATTTCCGCGAATATTCGGGATTGCCGACATAGCCGCTGATGCCCACAAGTGAGGTCTCGGCGGACGCCTCGACAATCTCCCTGGGTATCTCCTTGCCCAGCAAATCCGCTATGCGCACCTTGACATTGGGAGCCGGACGAAGGTCGTGTATATCTTTGTCATTGTGTATCAGACGCAAGGAAAGGTCGGGACGGGTAAGCGCCATCCTGGAAAATTCGGCAAGCACCTTACGGAATTCGGCCGCATCCGATTTCAGGAATTTCCTGCGCGCCGGCACATTGTAAAACAGGTTCCTTACGGAAAAATCGGACCCTTGCGATGCAGCGACTTCGCCCACCGAAACGAGTTTCGAGTCTGCATATTCCACAAGAGTGCCCGTTTCGTCTCCGCTCCTTCTGGTCTTCAGCGTGACTTCGGCGACAGCGGCAATAGAGGCCAGAGCCTCTCCCCTGAAACCGTATGTCCTTATGGCTTCGAGATCTTCGGGCCGTGAAATCTTCGATGTGGCGTGGCGTTCGAAACACAGCAGCGCATCCTCTTTGGACATGCCGCTGCCGTCGTCTATGATGCGGACAAGTGTACGGCCGGCATCTTTCAGGATGACAGTAATGGAACCGGCGCCTGCGTCAGCGCTGTTTTCCATCATCTCCTTGACTATCGAAGAAGGCCCCTGGACTACCTCCCCCGCCGCGATCATATTGGCCACACTGGCCGGAAGTATCTCTATCTTCATTCAGACGCCTGCATATTATATGAAGAGATAGGCGAAATATTTCGCAAAGAAGTAGAGCAGCACGGCAAGCGCCACGAACATGGCATATTTTGCCAGCCTTACAAGCGCATTGCCTTCGCTCTTGGTCTTCTGGTAAGCTCCGTCGCGGAGACTTCCATAAATCAACGAGCCAGGTACATAGTCCTTATCGGGCTCGGGAATCTTCCCTTCCTCGATTTCCTTTAACTCCCTTTCGGCAGCGACTTTCTTCAATTTTTCCTTACGGCGTTCCTTCTCCGGATCATAAAAGACCGGCTGGTAATTGAACACCCTGTGGTGCTGCGGAGTCGAAAACAAATTGAACCTGAATGCCATAAAACAAAATCTATATCCAGCAAAGATAGCGATTTTTTCACACAAACAACAATCCCGGCCAATATCGCAACTGTAACAAATATGTAAAATCATCTTAATAACCGTGAAACATGTTGGCCGTACTTTTGCCGCGAATTTTTTAAGACCGTATATGAAAAAATTGATTCTGTTGTCTTTAGCCCTTCTGGCAAGCTCGGAATTGCTGGCCGGGACCTTTAAAGGCAAAGTGATTGATTCGTCGACAGGAGAGGAAATAATAGGAGCGACCGTACTTGTCAAGGAAGAGCCCGGCAACTATGCAGTCACGGGGCTCGACGGCAGTTTCAGCATCGATTCCGACCTGGATGAGGCTACCATAGTGTTTACGAGCATCGGTTACAAGGACAAGGAAATCAGCTATGGCGGCAACATGCCCGACATGGTAATCGAACTGGAAGCCGATGTGGAGTTCCTTAATTCGGCAGTAGTCACCGGCGAGTCGCACGGGAGGACCGAAGTGGCCGCAAGGAATATCGAGAAAAACTCCATCAATGTAGTCAATGTGATGAGCGCGAGTGCAATCCAGCTTTCGCCCGATATCACCGTCGCCAATGTCATCAAACGCATGTCCGGCGTCACCGTGGAGCGCAACAGCAGCGGAGAAGGCCAATACGCGATATTGAGGGGAATGGACAAAAGGTACAACTACACATTGGTCAACGGAATCAAGATACCGTCTCCGGACAACAAGAACAGGTTCGTGCCTCTGGATATCTTCCCTTCGGAAATGCTCGACAGGATAGAGGTTTCCAAATCGCTGACCGCCGAAATGGAAGGCGACGGAATCGGAGGAGCGGTGAACCTGGTGATGAAAGACGCTCCGGAAAAAATGGAACTGACCGCCAATCTCTCGACCGGATACAATGCGTTGTTTTTCGACCGCGATTTCCAATCGTTCAACCACAGGGCAATACAGATGGAGTCGCCTAACGAGAGGCGCGGAAGGCCCGAGCTGAACGGGCAGAATTATTCGGTGAGCGCCGACGATTTTACCACCGACAACCTTCATATGAACTGGGCGCGTCCCCGTCCCGACATCGTGGGAGGATTTTCTTACGGCGACAGGTTTTTCAACGGAAGGCTCGGAGTAATGGCGGCATTGAGCTACCAGAACCTGTTCAGAGGCAAGGATGCCGAACTTTACTATATTGCAGGGTCATCGGGAAAGGGCACGGAGACGAGAGCCTATTCCGATGAGCAGAACCGCCTCGGAGCCCACCTCAAGCTCGATTACCGTTTTTCCGACAGGCACAAACTGATGCTTTACGCAGGCTACATGGATCTTCGGGAAAGCGAGGTCAGGGACGGACGGAACGACCAGGAACGGATCGTGAGGATGAAATGGAACTGGCAGTACATCCTGAACACGACGCTGAAAGGCGAACATTATTTTCTTGACGACAAAGGACTCAAGCTCGATTGGACCGGAGTATTCTCGAAAGCATACAGCACTACTCCGGACAATGCCAAAATCAACATAAACGGCAACCATCTGTACAATACCGATGCGGCCGAAAGGCGGTGGGAACACAACTCGGATATGGATTTTGCCGGATATGCCAATCTGTCTTACAGATTCGAATTCGCCAATGCTTCCACTCTCCAGCTGAAGGCCGGAGCGATGTACAGGGACAAGTCAAGAAGCAGCCTATTCAACAAGTACACATTCGATTCCGGCACCGAAAACCCGCAATACTACGGCGACGAGGAAGGCCAGTGGAACAATTTCGACCAACTCATCCTGAAACCGAGGCAGTTCGGCAATGTCGGCGACCCGCTGAACTACGACGCTTCCGAGAGAATCGCCGCCGGATATTTCATGGCCACATACGATTGGGACAAGCTCGAAATCATAGCGGGCATCCGTGCCGAGCATACCGACCAGGGATATGTGCTGCTCTTTCCGAGAAAGGAAGATTCCGAAGGGCATCAGGTCTATACGGACTGGCTGCCGAGCCTCCATGTAAAATACGGAGTACACCGCAATGCCAACCTGCATTTTTCGTATGCAAGGGCGATCAACCGTCCGGGGTTCTTCGAAATCGTGCCTTATACCATCCTCAACGAGGATTATGACGAGAAAGGCAACCCGGATCTGGTACATACCGTGGCCGACAATATCGACCTGAGGTACGAACTGTTCCCCCGTTCATCGGAACAGTTCATGGTAGGTCTCTTCTGGAAAAGGCTCTACAATCCTATCGAGTACGGGCTTATCACCGAAGGGCAGGCGACCTACCTGACCCCTGTAAACATGGGCAATGCCACCAATGCCGGAGTCGAGGTCGACATCATGAAATATTTCAATTGGTTCGGAATAAAGGCAAACTACACATACACCCATTCGGCAATAACCACCACTAAGAAAACGATGGTAGACAACGAGGTAGTGAATGTGACACAGACCAGGCCTCTGTACGGGCAGGCCGCACATGTGGCAAACCTCTCATTGTTGTTCAAGTTCGCCAAAGCGGGAATCGAGGCACAGATCTCGGGAAGCTATACCGGAAGGAGGCTCAGCGAAATATCCAACTGGGTCGACAACGATATCTGGGAAGCCGGGTTCATACAGCTCGACGCTTCGCTCGAAAAGAGCTTCAAATGCGGAATCACGGTTTTCGCGAAAGCCAACAATCTGCTGGACACCCCTGTCCTGCGCTTCATCATGAACAATCCGCGGACCGAGAACCTCAAAGATTACGAAAGATACCGCGGAGGGGTCATCGAAAGGCGCGAATGGCACGGCCAGACGATAATGATAGGTTTGAGGTATTCATTTAAGGAAAAATAATTCTGACAAAATTCAATCTAATCATGAAAACAAAGTTATTGACATTTGCGGCCCTTGCCGCATTCATGTTCGCATCATGCGAAAAACCAAATCAGAACGAAAAGCCGGATGACGACGATCCTGTCGTCAATACAGGCCTGTCAGGTGAAGTTTCAGGCGTATGGGAAGCCGGAAGCACCGTGAATGTGACCGGACATATCGTCGTCCCTGAAGGCGAAAGCCTCACTATCGAAGAAGGCGTCACAGTCATATTCAGCGAGCAGGGCGTCGGCGTCAACAATGTGAAAATAGAGTTCAGCGTCGACGGAAACCTCTACTGCCTGGGTACTGAAGAAAATCCGGTACGCCTTACGGTGGCCGAGAGCCTCAGGACCGATGCTAACAAATTCGAGGGACTTTGGGGCGGCATCGTCGCCGGAACCACTTGCGAGGAAATGCTCATCGACCACACCATCATCGAATACTGCGGCGGCCAGGTAATCGAAGGCTCCCCTGCAGCAGAAAACGGATACTATACTGCCGGTGACGACGCCTATCCTCAGATTACGACCAACAATCCTGAAGGCAACTATGTGATCATCAACTCCATCATCCGCAACGGCTGGTCGGACGGCATCTACATGATGGGCGGCAACGCTATCATCGCCAACAATATCTTTTCGGCTACCGGTTATGACGGAGCCGAGGCTGTCAATGTAAAATCAGGCTGCAAGGTAGATGTCGCCGGCAATATCATGTATGCCCCTAACACCAACGGCCTGAAACTTTCAAGTTCCGACCAGAGCGAGGTGCGCCTCCAGGCCCGCATCCAGGCTTACAACAACACCATCATCAACTCCGGCTGGAGGCGTGACGGCGAAAAGGGCGGCGGAATATATGTAGAGGAAAACGCCAATGTAAGCGTATTCAACAATCTGATGGTCAACTGCAAGTTCAGGGCAATCACCCCGGCATTCGAAGAGGAAGGTTCCGAGGACTGCTACGACAGGGCCAACTCGATGATCGACTACAACTTCTATGCATCCGGCACTACCCAGAGCTCAAGGATATGGGAAGGCGAATATGAGGACGACGGCGAGACCCTTATGTATTCAGGAGTGAAATTTGCATACGAAGGCTACGCTTTCGACCATGAAGAATATGACACTGAAAAGGTGGATGTGAACAGCATCATGGCTACGACAGCCGACGAGGCAGTCGAACTGGATCCCAAATTCGTAAATTACGACATCAACTCGGATCCTGCCGCCTGCACATACGACGAAAGCTGGGACTTCCACTTGCAGGCAGGTTCACCTGCGCTTGAAGGGACTTACACTGCCGGCGACCGTCAGCCATACTTCTCCGTAAGCGGCCTGACAGTTAACGGCACCACCTATACTTCACCTGCAATCCAGCCTTGGTTCGGAGCATTCGGACTGAAATGACGAATTTTTAAAACCCCATACTTATGATGAAAGCACTTGACATATTCCTGGCGGCCGTCCTGGCCTTTGGAGCCGTTTCATGCAACAGCGCAACCACGGTACAGGCGCCCGACTACAGCCAGGAATGGAAAGCGATTGAAAAGCCGCTCAATTTTTACATTGCCAACGATCTTGGCCGTAACGGATATTATGATCAGAAAACCGTTGCTGAAACGATGGGCAGGATGGCCGAGACGATAGATGTCGAATTTGTCGTGGCCGCCGGGGATGTCCACCATTTCGAAGGAGTCAGGAGCGTCAGCGATCCGTTGTGGATGACAAATTTCGAGCTCATCTACGCTCATCCGGACCTGATGATGCCTTGGTACTCAATCTGCGGCAATCACGAATACAGGGGCAACACTCAGGCTGTCATAGACTACAGCAACATCAGCGGACGCTGGAATGTGCCTGCACGCTACTATTCGTTTGTCAAAGAAGAGGACGGGACCGAAGTCCGCATAGTAATGCTCGACACAACCCCTATCATCGACAAGTACCGTGAAGATACTGAAAAATATGCCGATGCCTCCAAATCGGACTATAACGAACAGCTCGCATGGCTGGACAGCACTCTTGCCAACGCCGGCGAGGAGTGGGTGATCGTAGTAGGGCACCATCCTATCTACGCCTACACCGACAAGTCCGAATCCGAAAGGACCGACATGCAGCAAAGGGTGGACACCATCCTCAGGAAATACGGAAATGTCGACATGTATGTATGCGGCCATATCCACACTTTCCAGCACATCCGCATGGAAGGCTGCGATATCGATTATGTAGTCAATACTTCCGGTTCGCTGAGCAGGGATGTCGAACCTATCGAGGGCACCGTATATTGCAGCGGAGAGACCGGCTGGTCGCTTGTGACTNNAGCCCCGAGTCCGGCTGGTCCCTCGTGACCGTCTCCGCCGACTCCCTCTGCCTGCACATGCTCGACAAGCACGGAAAGGTACTGCACACTGTGACAAAGACGGCTGTGAAATAGGCGGACACACGCCGCAAATCCAACAAAGGAAGACGGCTGAAGCGATTTCGGCCGTCTTCTTTTTTTTACCAAGCGTGCCTTCTCCGCGAAGAAAGCACGGTCAGAACAGGAGGCCTTTGTACAAAGACGGGGCATCTATCCTATGGCTCATGCAGCACAGTTCATCCGTATGGTCCCAATTGGATTCAAGCGTAAAAAAGCCGTATGCGTCCGGAGCGGAGACGACTGTCCCGTACTTGAAATATTGACCCTGATACAGTATCGGACTCGAGGAGGGATGCACTTCGATTTCGATGCTGCAACCGAATCTTTCCTCGACCATATCCTTGTTTCTTTTCGGACTGCCGTCTTCAGTATGCCCGAGTATCTGCATCAGCCATTCTTCCACGGACTGGGCCTCATGGCAATTATCGACTATGAAAGTCTTGATTTCCTGGAAAAGGTCGCTGTCCAATTTTTCGAAAACCATGGTTTTCAATTTGTATTTCGCCTTAGGCACATTCAGCATGGAATCCGAAGGGACCTGCTGCATGATATTGCATTCGTCGATGATCGACTTAAGGATGTCGATGGTGGAAATCTCCAATTTGTCTATCAATCCGAGTATTTCGGGCTTCATGGACAGGTCGGCGAGATTGTCATCGATGATATCGTTCACGGCCTTTGCCGAGAGGTTGCCGAACTCCTTGATATAGCGGATGCGGCCCGGACGGCCCAAAAGGTTTTCGTCGACTGAAAGCCTGTTGGTGGTAAGGATATAGAGCTTGCGCCGGTTGTTGTACACCCCGTCAATCATCTTAAGAAGCACCTCCTGATTGTCCTGGAAGGTCTTTTCCGCCTCGTCTATGAGCAGCACGCTCTCGAAACACAGGGACTGGATGAAATCCAGCAGACCCTCCAGCGGCTTCGAAATGATGACGACAGGCAGACCTGTCCTGTTGGCGAGCAGCTTTGCCGCTATCGTCTTGCCGGTCCCTTTCAGCCCGTTGAAGATGACGCCCAGGTTCTTGCCGCTCGAAGAAAACAATTCCGAGTTCCACGCCTTCATGATTTTCGACATTACATCTTCGCAGCCGAGATCGTATACCTTGAAGTCGAAAGTGAAGGCCGTGTCTATCTTCTCAAGTCCCAGCCGCCTTGTGCGGGAGTCCTCGTAGATGCGGAAGATGCCGTTTCCGGGACTCGGAAGCAGTGTCGCATAACCGGGTATGGGATAAAGTATGCCGCCTTCGTTAATCCATTTTTGCTTTTCGATGATCTTCAGTCTCTCTTTGACCACCTTCGTCCCGGGAGACAGGTACTCCTCCCTGTACAGGGTATAATATTCAAGGTCCACCAGCTCGTTGCGGCAGGTAACGCCGCTCTTCTTTTCAAGGCAGTCGTAGGTAAAGCCGCTCTTCAGGGCGACCCTGCGGGATGCATCGTTACGGGGATGGATGGCGATAATCAGCAAATCCGCCTTCCTTTCGTCGAACAGATAGGGCTTCATCGTTTCCATGACTTCCGTCATATATCCCTTGCGGCGTGCGCCCTTGTCGAGGAAATAACAGATTTCGCAACTGTTTTTTCGGCCTGAAAGCGTATCCGCTTCGTTGTGGAAAAACTCGAAAACACCGATAGCCCGGGAAGGCGAACAGGCCTCGGGGTCGTAAATTCGATAGTTGTTGACATATACTTAAAATTTTTTCTGCAAAAATATCATCGCGATATGCCAAAATGCTGCACATGATCAGGAATTCCGAAATAAATTTGCTCCGCTCCCGGCTACTGCGTAAATTTGCCCGACCAACTCAATAAAGGAGGGTCCATGAACGAAATCATCAGGATAGGAAACGGTTACGATGTACACGCTCTTGCCCCGGGACTGCCTTTGGTGCTCGGAGGGGTACGGGTCGAATCGCCGTTCGGATGCGTGGCGCATTCGGACGGGGATGTGGCAATACATGCGTTGTGCGATGCGCTGTTAGGGGCAATAGCCGCCGGAGACATAGGAAAACATTTTCCCGACTCGTCGGACGAATTCAAGGGAATCGACAGCAAGATCCTGCTTTCGAGGACCGTCGGTATACTTAACGAGAAGGGATACCATGTAATAAATGCCGACATAACCATAGCCTTGCAGGCACCGAAGCTCGCCCGGTACATAGACCGGATGCGCAAGACCCTCGCCTCCGTCATGCAGATTGCGGAAGACGCCGTTTCGGTCAAGGCTACTACGACGGAGCATCTGGGCTTCGTAGGCAGCGGCGAAGGCTGCGAAGCGTTTGCCGTGGCACTGGTGGGGAAATAGGCGCTACCTTCCCACGATTTCAACAATCTCCGCACTGCCCGACAGGACGACCCGCGATGCCTCCGGATGGACGGTTATCTCGAAATAAGGGCTGCCAGACGAGGTTTCCCCTATCAGAGAACCGTCCGGACCATATTGGGACAACTTTAACCGAGGGGCGCAGTCCTGGAAGGAGCGTGCCAAAACGACATATTCGCGAGTGCCGGAAGGCACGGTCCATGCCAGCTCTCCGTCAAGCGAGTATGAAGTGGAAACACGGTTGTCGAAAGCCGGCACGGCATCGCCGCTTACCGGCAGCCCGTAACCCGGATTGATATCGAAAGACCTCACAGCAACATAATTGCTTCTTTCCGAGTCAAGTCTCCGGAGCCTCACATAACGGGCACTGACATTTTCCCCGCTCCATCTAACCACATATTGTCCTTGAAGCTCTCCGGTCAACGGCAGCCAGTCATCTCCGTTCAACGAGTACTCGACTACGGCATGATCGAAATAGTCCACATCGTCCACGGAATTCCGTCCCTGGAATATCGATACCGAGCGGATGTCCCTGACCGTCCTGAGGTCCGCCCCGACCCATGAACCGTCCCGCTGGGAAACTCCCGAGGTATAGTAAGTGGCCGTATCCCCATCGAACATCAGCGAGGCCGTCATCCCGTCGCTGTTGGCAAACGAACCTATTCCGAGATACTCGTGCGGCACATCTCCCGAAAGCGCGGCAAGAAAACCGAACCCCATGTCGGCCATGGCATTTTCATAAAAAGGCTGAAGCTTCATCGTACCGGATTTGTGCGCCTCGTATGCCTTGCGGTCGGAGGCACTCATCATATTCGACGAATAATTTTCCCAAAAGAGCGCGGTATCCGGTATGCCGTCGCGGTAGAGTTCCATGAGTTCCAAGGCCTTACGCCCGCGAGTCCCGAGTTTGCCGAACTCTACGAGCCACGGACGGAGTTCCGCCAGAAGGGCGCGGTTCGAACAACCGGCTTCGAGTTCCGAAGGGACATTTTCAATCTTCACGAATTCCTCGTAAAGAGCCGCAGCAGCCTGCGAAGTCCAGCCGTCGAGCCGGAAAGTCTCGGTTTCCCACGATTCATATCGTCTGTAACCCGTTTCGGTATCGCACGAATGAATTGCGAAGGTACGGTAGGCTTCAGATGCATCGGGAACCAACTCCCCAAGACCGCGCTCCCAATTTTCCAAAGGCTCGTACATCCCGATATTCCAGGTATAATCAGCGACTCCGTAAAGAGCGAGTTTGGAGGCCTCCCCGTGTTCCATCGGATTGCTCAGCATGCCGCTGAGATCCACGGCTGTCAGCGTCGTGTCCAAACCATATACAGGGCCTTGCAGAATGATGTGCCGGACATAATCCGTCACAGGATAGTTCCACCAATAATATGCCGGACGCCCGATCCGCGAGTTTACCCAGCCAAGGGTCTCCCTCGTAAGGTCGCTGCATACATAATCTCCTGTCCAGAAGACTTTTATGTCTTTGTCAAGCATATCGCCGTAGATGGCAAGATTGCCTTTCGGACCGGGATTCGCCCACAATTTAGAGTAATCGGTAGGACATACGGTAAGCGGCGAGACATCGCCTTTGGCCTTTACGAAATCCTCGGTCAGGCGGTTCAGCAGGCCTGCCTGTTTAACAGGATTGGTACCCTCGCCGGAGATATCGTCGAAAAATATCGCGAAGTTCCTGACTCCGAGGTCGTACATCATATTGAACTTGTCGAGCAGGTTCCGGTAATCCTCTTCATTCCATTTTATATCCTGCCCCGGATGTATGGCCCAGACGAAATCGATACGGTTGCGCTCACATGCCCGTATCAGTTCCGTTATATCCGCCGCCTCGTCCTCGGGGTA
>DEPW01000056.1:5048-7465 GCA_002358965.1 Bacteroidales bacterium UBA3382 | reverse complement strand
GATTCACGCAGGTCGCTCAACTGCGGACGGCTGTTGGCGCCAGGCCTCGTGACGACGCTCCTGTTCAGCTGCGACAGCGCTATTATCGGTATGTCCAGTTCCTTGGCCGTGGCCTTCAGCGACCTTGATATCGCCGCAACCTCCTGCTCCCTCATGCCTCTGAGTTCCGAAGGGCCGTTCATGAGCTGGAGATAGTCTATGATTATCATCTTGACGCCATGCTTCTGCACGAGCCGCCGGGCCTTGGTCCTGAATTCGCCGATAGGCAACGACGAAGTATCGTCTATGTACAAAGGCGCTTTCGCCAATCCTTTGATCCTTTCGTTAAGCTGGACCCACTCGTAGTCTTCCATACGCACGCCGCCTTTGATCTTTTCCGAGGAAAGCCCTGTTTCGGATATCATAAGCCTCTTGACCAATTGTATCGAAGGCATCTCGAGCGAAAAGAAAGCGACGGGGATATTGTAGTCGACGGTCATGTTCCTGGCGATATTGAGCACGAAGGCCGTCTTACCCATCGACGGCCGGGCGGCCACTATGATCAGGTCCGAATTCTGCCATCCGAGAGTCTTACGGTCAAGGCCTTCCATACCCGAAGGAAGGCCGCTGAGCCCGTCCCCCCGTTCCTGGCTCTTCTCTATATCCTCCAACGCATCGTTGATTATCGACTGTATCGGCCTCGTATCCCTCTTGATGTTGCTCTCAACTATGGAAAATATCGATTGCTGGGCGCCGTCCAGAAGATCGTCGACATTCACGCCGTCATCGAAGGCGTTCTTAAGGATCTTGTACGAACTCGTTATGAGCGAACGCTGGATATATTTCTGCCTGAGGATGCGGCAATGCTGTTCGATGTGTGCTGCCGCTCCTATCTTCAGGCTCAGCTGCGAAAGGAAATAGGCACCGCCCGAAGCCTCGAGAGTGCCGTCCTTCTGCATCTGCTGGGATACGGTGTATATGTCTATCGAAGAATGCTCGGCCGCAAGGGCGCTGATGGCCTCGAACACCTTCCTGTTAGACTCTTTGTAAAAGCACTCGGCGTCCAGGTCGTCAAGGACTCCTGAAACCACCTCGGGCTCAATCAACAGGGCTCCCAACACCGCCTCCTCGACATCGACAGCCTGAGGAGGCTTTACTCCCATTTCAAGGCTGATGCCGTCGAGATTTACGGAATTGCGTTTGTTAGTGTCGTTTTTGCGCCTTGTAGCAGCCATATCCCGTCTCCGTACAAGGGATTATTCCATCTCTTCGTCAAAGCTCGGACTTACGATGATGCGTCCGCAATATTCGCAAACAATCAGTTTTTTGTTCGAATTGATGTCAAGCTGCCTCTGAGGAGGTATCTTGTTGAAACAGCCGCCGCACGCATCCCTTTGGATTGTCACCACTGCAAGATGGTTGCGCGCATTGGAGCGCACCTTGTCGTAAGCGGTAAGTGTCCTCTTGTCTATCTTCGATGCAAGGGCCTCGCGTTTCTCTCGAAGGACGGCCTCTTCCTTGGTCGTCTCCTCGATGATGCCGTCGAGTTCGGATTTCTTGCACTTGAGGTCTTCCTGACGGTTCGCAAGGAGTTTCTTCGTCTCTTCGATTTCCTCTTTTTTCGAGGATATCATGGATGTGAGGGTGGATATCTTCTTCTCCTGCGCCTCGCACTCGAGCTGCTGGTACTCTATCTGCTTGTTCAGGGATTCATACTCGCGGTTGTTGGTAAAATGGTCCAACTGCCCTTTGTATTTTTCCATGAGAGCCTCGGCCTCGGCAATGAGATGCTTGTGGTCCGATATCTCCTGTTTGGCTTCGTCTATTTCGGCATTGAACCTTGAAATCCTGGTCTTCAGCCCCTCTATCTCGCTCTCGAGCTGCTCCACCTCGACAGGAAGCTCGCCGCGCAAAAGGATGATCTTGTCTATCTTGGTATCTGTCTTCTGGAGCGCATACAGAGTGCGCAGCTTCTCTTCCATGCTTATATCCGAATCAGCCAAGTTTGCCTGGACTGAAACGAAAGTCTCCCTGTCGCTTATCGGGGGGATTATTTTTTTTGTTTTCTTAACAACCATAACGATTATAGATAATATACAGGATTATGTTTCGTCTTTGCAATATAGACTGCAAAGTTAGGAAAATTTTTCTTTAATACGGAAAATAATATCTCGGTTATGGCTTCCTCGCCTTCGTAATGCCCTATGTCCACCAACATGAAACCGTCGCGCGCATAAAAATCATGATAGGACAGGTCCCCGGTCACATACACCTGCGCCCCGGAAGCCATAGCCGCGCCTATCAGAGAGGAGCCCGAGCCTCCGCAAAGGGCAATGCGCGAAACGGTTCCGGGAAGAGGCTCCGAACATCTGAGCACCTTGCAGCCGAAAGCCTCCTTCAGAACAGGGACAAGGCCGCCTATCGTCACAGGCTCCGGG
>DEPW01000056.1:0-5016 GCA_002358965.1 Bacteroidales bacterium UBA3382 | reverse complement strand
CCACGCCGAGTCCCGAAACCCCGTCTCCTTCGAGAAAGACCATATCCTGCAGCCCTATGGCCCTTCCCATAGCCCCGCTCACACCTGCCATGACCTTGTCGGCACTGGTATGGGCCGCATATACCGCCACATCATGCCTTATGGCCGACACCAGGGCCTTGGATACCGGATCTCCGGGAACAATGCGCCTGATACCTTTAAATATAAGGGGATGGTGCGTTATGACAAGGTTCGCGCCGAGCGACACAGCCTCCCGGATAAGGTCTTCGGTACAGTCGAAACCGACAACCGCGCCGGTAATCTCCGCATCGGGATCACCGTAAAGCAGTCCGGAATTGTCCCAGCTTTCCTGGTACGAAAGAGGCGCGAAATCTTCGATCGCCGCCAAAATCTCACATAGTTTCATGATCGGCCGCCTTTGTTTTATAATGATTTATAATGATTTGTATACAGAGACCAGCTGCTCCCTTATCTCCGTCAGCTTCTCCTTCAGTCTCACATTGGCGGACAACTCGCCGCCATGTTCCGCCAAAAGCCTCTTGTAAGCCCCTTCGAGAGTCATCCCTTTCGTCTTCACCAGATAATGGATCTTCTTGAACATCTCGAAGTCGTCTTCATCAAACCGTCTGTCTCCCTTCGAATCGCGCGAAGGCTTGACAAGCCTGGGGAACTTGTTGGCCCAGAATCTGACAAGCGACGGACTCTCGCCGAGCTCCGAAGCTATGTCCCCAACTTTGTAAAACAATTTTCCCATAACTGTGCGAATATGCTGCATCTAATCCAACGACTGCCCCATGCCGGCGGACAGCCTGATCATACCGATATAATCCCCGGGAGTCTCCGATGCGAAGAAATAATGCACCGGATTCACCGCTTTGCCGTCTTTGCGTATCTCGTAATGAAGATGGGCCGCAAATGTCAGCCCCGTAACGCCTACGACGCCCACCTGGTCCCCTCGCTCCACCCTGCGGCCTCTGCGCACATTGATTTCGGAAAGATGGGCGTAGACGCTTTCATAGCCGTGTCCGTGATCGATTACCACATAGTTCCCCATGCCTTTCTTGCTCCTGACCACTTCCTTCACTACTCCTGGAGCCGAAGCAAGCACCTTGTCCCCGGCCTGGGCAAGTATGTCAAGCCCCGTATGGTCGAACAGGATTTTGTAAAACGGGTTCATCTTCTTTCCGACCGAAGCCCCTGTCTGCGATACCGAAAAATCAGCTATCGGGGACGACATGGGAATCGAGAAGATGCTGTCCGCCCCCTCCGAAGACACAAGAGCGGCGATTTCCTTCAGCCTGCCCTTTATCACCGAAGACCTGCTTTCCGCCGATGACACCGCCGAAGAGGTCAGGGCGACTATCCTGTCGTCGGGGAGAGAGTCGAGGGCGTCNNCGAGAAAACCGAAACGCTCCTGCCAGTCCGAAGAAATCGGATCAGACTCGAAAATATTGGAATAAATGCCCTTGTCGCGCGCCTCGAGGCCGGATATCACATTGTCCAGAAGGCGCGTCTTCTCTTCGATGCCGGCAAGCTGCTCTTCGATGGCGCTGTTCTCGGCCTTCAGACGGCTTTCCTCGCCGGTATTGAACAGGAGGGCGGCTATCAGGTAATACACTACCGCCAGTCCCAGACTGATTACGAAAAACTTCAGGACAGCAAGCAGCACCCTGCCCGGAGAAAACCTCTGGCGCTCGAACTTCAGCCCATCCTTGTTATAGACATATTTTTCCATAAATACGGACTACTCCCTTGTCATGGCGGCATAGTCTTCCGGAGACATCTCCAGGTCGAAATAGTTTATCGGATTGACACAGCGGTCCTTATAGATGACTTCATAGTGCACATGGCTGCCGAAGGAGCGTCCGGTATTTCCGACATCCCCTATGTATTGCCCGCGTTCCAGATTCTGCCCTTCGGTCACGGCTATCTTGCTCATGTGTCCGTATCTTGTCTTATATCCGAAACCGTGGTCCACCAGGACATAATGGCCGTAGCCGTAATAATCGTATCCCACCTTGCACACTACGCCTTTGCCCGTCACATGTATCGGGGTTCCCGTAGGCGCTGCCAGATCCACGCCGCTATGCATCTTTATCTGCTTGTTGCCCGGATCGGACCTGTAGCCGAAACTGCTCGAATACCTTGTGATCTGCGGATCCGTGGTTATCGGAGGAATGGCAGGGATGCAGGACGCCATGTCCCCTGCCTGCTGCGAAAAGCGGTACACATCATCGAACGAAAGCGACTGCACATAGGCCTTCTTGTTCAGCCGGTCCACGCGCGAGACCGTCTTCAGCAGGATTCCCGAACGGTCGAGAGCCTTCAGCGAAGCGTACCTGTCCACACCGCCGTACCCCGCATCCCTGACATCGGAAGGGATCTCTTCCATCCCGAAAATCGAGCGGTAGACGGTATTGTCCCTGCCTTGCAGTTCGTCCAGCCTTTCCTCGTAGATATCCAGACGGCTGTTCACCATATCGAGCCGGGATGTCAGCTGGGCGTTCTCATGCTCGAGTATCATCTGCTTGGGGGTTTCCCCTGCGACCAGCATGTAAATGAAGAAATACGCCCCTGCCGCGACCAGGCTTGCCGCAAACAAAGCCGCGCCTTTCAGGAACTTGTGCACAGACGGTATTTCGGCCGCCTCGAACGAGAGTGTCTTATCGTTGAAAAAATATCTTTTATTCCCCTTCATAACCATATATTCCGCAAATATAATGCATTTTTCCGAAAAAATATTATTTTTGCAGCCTGTTTTGAAAACTCGACAAATATGACATCTAAAGAGATACGCCGGACTTTCCTCGAATTCTTCAAGTCCAAAGGACATACTATCGTCCCGTCCGCAAGCATGGTAGTCAAGAACGACCCTACGCTGATGTTCACCAATGCGGGCATGAACCAGTTCAAAGAATGGTTTCTCGGGAACACCCCGGCCAGCCACAAAAGGGTGGCCGATACGCAGAAATGCTTGAGAGTAAGCGGAAAGCACAACGATCTCGAAGAGGTAGGCAGGGACTCTTACCACCACACGATGTTCGAGATGCTCGGCAACTGGAGCTTCGGCGACTATTTCAAGAACGAGGCCATCGACTGGGCGTGGGAACTCCTGACGGAAGTCTACGGGATAGACAAGGAAAGGCTTTACGCCACCGTCTTCGAAGGGGACGCCTCGGACGGCACCCTGATGGACAGGGAAGCATATGAAAGATGGAAACTCCACCTTCCCGAAGAGAGGATACTCACAGGAAACAAGAAGGACAATTTCTGGGAAATGGGAGACACGGGCCCGTGCGGACCTTGCAGCGAGATACACATAGACCTCAGGAGCGATGAAGAGCGCGCCGCGGTCCCGGGACGGGATCTGGTAAACAAAGGCCACCATCTCGTAATCGAGATATGGAATCTCGTCTTCATGCAATACAACCGGAAGGCCGACGGACACCTCGAAGCCCTTCCGAACACCAATGTGGACACCGGAATGGGATTCGAACGCCTGTGCATGGTGCTTCAGGGGAAACAGAGCAGCTACGACACTGATGTATTTTCCGGAATGATAGCCAAGATATCCGAACTATGCGGCCTGCCGTATGCCGAAAGCGAACAGAGCGGAATGGCCATGAGGGTCATTGCCGACCACATACGCGCCATCAGTTTTTCGATAGCCGACGGCCAGCTTCCTTCCAACAACAAGGCAGGCTATGTGATCCGCAGGATACTCCGCAGGGCGGTAAGATACGGTTACACCTTCCTCGGCTTCAACTCTCCTTTCATGTGCAGGCTCGTAGGCCAGCTCGTAGCGGACATGGGCGAACAATTCCCTGAAATAGTATCGCAGCAATCCCTGATCGAAAAGGTGATCAAAGAGGAAGAAGAAGCCTTCCTGAGGACTCTCGACAGAGGCATCAAGCTGATGGACAGTCTGATAGAAAAGCATTCCGAAACCAAGAGGATTCCGGGCGAAGACGCGTTCGTACTGTACGACACATTCGGATTCCCTATAGACCTGAGCGAACTCATAGCCGGCGAACACGGTTACACAATAGACATCGAAGGCTTTGAAAGGGAGTTGGGAAAGCAGAAGGAACGCGCAAGGAACGCCACGGCCATCGAGTCCGGAGACTGGGTCGAGGTACATGATTTCGACGGAGTGCGCTTCGTCGGTTACGACACCACGGAGGTCAAAGGCGCCAAATTGGTCAAATACAGACAGGTCAAAACCAAAAACAAGACATCGTACCAGATAGTTTTCGACCGGACCCCGTTCTACGCCGAAAGCGGCGGACAGGCCGGCGACACGGGAACATGCATGTCCGAAAACGGCAATGTCCTGAATATCACCAACACCATCAAGGAAAACAACCTTACCGTACATATCACGGACAAGGAACCTGTAGACTGCGAAGGGCCGTTCACTCTCGAAGTGGACCGCAAACGCAGGCAGGAAACAGCCAACAACCACTCTGCCACTCACCTGCTGCACAGAGCCCTGAGGAACATACTCGGCACGCATGTGGAGCAGAAAGGGTCATTCGTCACAGACGAATACTTCCGCTTCGACTTCTCCCACTATGAGAAGGTCTCTCCCGAGAAGCTGCGCGAGGTCGAGAGGATGGTCAACCGTCTGATCCGTTCCGACTTCCAGCGCGAGGAGTTCCGCGATATCCCTATCGCCGAGGCCAAGGCCATGGGCGCCATGGCCCTCTTCGGGGAAAAATACGGGGACAAGGTCCGCGCTATCCGCTTCGGGGACTCGATAGAGCTCTGCGGCGGTACCCATACCGCCTCCACGGGCCGTATCGGTATGCTCAAGATAGTTTCCGAGTCGGCTGTCGCCGCCGGAGTGCGCCGCATCCAGGCAGTCACCGGCAGCTACGTAGAGGATATGTTCGACGGAGTGGAGGACCAGATAGCGGCCGTGCGCTCATTCTTCGAGAACACACCGGACGTTATCACGGCCATCAAGAAACTCGTGGCCGAGAACGATTCGTTCCGTCATTCCCTCGAGGAGGT
>DEPW01000110.1:3334-3974 GCA_002358965.1 Bacteroidales bacterium UBA3382 | reverse complement strand
TTTTCCGTGGTAACGCCTATTGATCCTTGTTTCATATTTGTTGTTTTGATTTACTGTTAAAAAATAAAAAGCGGTGCTTTTCAGCGCACCGCTTGTAAGTCAAATGCCGTACCAGTCACGGCTGGCTGACACTTTGTCATTTGCAGACCATGATGTCGAGTATCATGTTGTCCGCCCTTTGCATTCCTATGGACCCTATCCGTCCGACATTGCGGATGGTCTTTTCGATGTCTTTGTCGATGATTCCGTCGTGTTCCGTCGCGCTGATGCCGTTGAGGGCCAGGACGGCCGACTGTATCGAACTCGACACTCCGGAGGCCACTTTCATCGCGCAGCCAACCTTCGCACCGTCGCAGACCATGCCGGTGATGTTGCCTATCATGTTCTTGATGGCCGAGCAGATTTCGTCGTATCCTCCGCCGTTGAGCAGCACCAGGCCGCAGGACGAGCCGGTAGAGGCTATCACGCAGCCGCAAAGCGCGGAAAGCTTTCCGAGGTAGCCCTTGATGTGGATTGCCACCAGATGGCTCAAAATCAGGGCGCGTGCAAGTGTCTCGTCGCCGGTGTTGTTTTTAAGCGAGTATGCTATGACTGGCATGGTGACGGTGATTCCCTGGTTTCCGCTTCCTGAGTTGCTCAT
>DEPW01000110.1:0-3283 GCA_002358965.1 Bacteroidales bacterium UBA3382 | reverse complement strand
CATCGCCATTGCGAAACTCATGAAGTCGTCTCCGAAAATCGGTTTGTGCTTTGCGTCGAGGATGGTGCGTCCGACCTTGAGCCCGTAGTCGTGCCTCAGCCCGTCTTCGGCAAGTGCGAGGTTCAGTTTGCGCGATTCGAGTATGAAACTGATTTCGTCATACGGGACCGTAGTCGCGAAATCATATATTTCCTTTACTGTAAGGCGGTAGTCCAGAGTGGTCTTTCCTTCTGCAGCCTCATTCGTGCCTTTATCGTCTTTTGCGCTTGCCTGATGCAGCGGTTTGCCGTCAAGGGTTACTTCCGTAATATGGTCGTGGTCGTCCTCGATTTTAGTAGTTGCCGTATGTGCCCCGGTCGTGACGGTGGCTTCCACATATAGTTTCTTTTCGCTCTGTGAGAGCAGGATCTCGACCCTGCCTTCTTCTGTGAGCCTTTTGGCTTCTTCTATGGTTTCGGCTCCGAGGTCTTTCAGGACCTCGAGTCCGTATTCCGATTTGCCGCATACGGCTCCGAGAGCCGACGCTATGTGCAGGCCGACCATTCCGGTGCCGGGAATACCCACGCCCATGCCGTTTTTAAGGATGTTTCCGCTGACGGCTACTTTGATCTTGGAGTCGGGCCGTGACAGCAGTTCCTGCCGGTTGCCGCCGCAGCATGCGGCTTCCGCCGATTTGGCTACGGCAAGAGCGACGGCTATGGGCTCGGTGCAGCCGAGGGCCGGTTTTACTTCTTTGCGTAAGAGTTCGATTATTTCTTGCCTCCTTTCGGGCGATAGGCAGTTGTCGGATTTGTTGATCATGATTCAAATCATTAATTGACGCAAAGATAATGTTTTTTTTGAAAATCCCGTGCGTAATCCCGCCTGAGGTCTATCTGTTCAGCCCGTCTTGGGGATTGGCAGTGGCGCGGCGGTAAAATACGCCGGTGACTATGAGCGAGGTGGCCGCCGCCATGACGGCAAGGGCGAGTATGAACACCCATGGGTGCAGCGGAATCCTGTCGGTGAAATTCTGCAACCACCGCGATGTGACAAGCACCGCTATGGGGCAGGCTATGATGAAGCAGACGAGTACGATGAGCGCATAACCGGTGTTGGCCTTTTCCAGTATTTTTCCGACACTAGCCCCGAAAATCTTCCGTACCGAAGTTTCCTTTTTCCTGTATTGAGTGTCAAACAGCACCAGTCCCACGACTCCGCCCAATGCGAGGATGACGGCTATGATACTGAATATCGCTACAAGTTTTCCTGTGCGCAGTTCATTCTGATACAGGTTGTCCAATATCGTGTCATAAAACTCGATTTCCACAGGCTCGTCCGGAACGGCTTTTTTCAGCAGCGACTCTATTTCCGAAGCAGCCTTGACGGGCTCGCTCCCGGATTTCATGCGGAAATACATGGTGCCCATCGGATTCCACATCATATTTTCATCCGATATGGGCATGAAGATTATCGGTTTGTTTGCCTCACGGGCTGAATTGAATTTCACATTGTCGCATATCCCTGTCACCGGGATGTTCCCCATTATGATGTCTCCGGCCTTGATGCCGTACATGTCTTTGAAGTATTTGCTGACTATGACCCCTCCGTTTTCCGCATCGGCGGCATTGAAATCGCGTCCTTGAATGATGCCGATGCCGAGAGTGCTGAAAAAGTCGTCTTTTACGGAAATCACAAGGCATGAGATTTCCTGTCCTTCATATTCGATTCCCTGTGTGCTGTATGTGTCGCGCGAGCCGATCTTGTCCGTGGAAAACGTGACTCCTTCTATTGAAGGGTATGAGGCGGCCTCGGTCTTTATGAAATCGTATCTCAATGCTATAGGGGCAGATACATCGGCCACGGCCGTCATGTCCGTGTCGAAACCGAGGTCAGTCGAGCGTATGTGCCTGTTCTGGAGCAGCACGAATGTCATGAATATCAATGTGACGAAGGCGACCGTGTATTGTATGCCGCTCATGATATTGCGGAAGGTGCGTCCTCCGCGCGAGAGTCCGAAATCTCCTTTTAGCACCAATGCGGGAGGGTATGAAGTGGCGTACCAGCTCGGGTAGAGCCCGGAAACGATTCCTGCCACTATGGTTATGGCTGTAACTGTCAGGATGATTCCAGTGCTTTCAATTGAAAATGTTCCGTTGAGCAGGCCGTCCGCGGCCAATGCTTCGGACAGCCATCCGGCAAGGAAAAACGAGACTGTCAGCGCGGCGATGGAGATTATCAGTGATTCGCATGTCAGCGAGGCTCTAAGGCTTGCTGTCGATGCTCCCGCAACTTTGCGTGTGTTGATCTCGCGTATGCGCACAGGAGCGAGGGATGTGAAGAAATTGGCGAAATTCAGCACTCCGGAAAAAAGGACGAGTACGGCTATGGCCGTAAGGATCATGGTGGTGTTGCGGTTCCCGCTGTAAAACACTGTGCCGTCGCCGCCCTGCCCCATGAAATAGATGTCTTCCATCGGTATGAGTTCTATCGGGCTCATCCAACTCTGATTGAAATCGAATGTGGAATTGAATTCGTCTTCAACGCTCTTGGCTGATTCGGGAGAATCGAGCAGGAGGTAACAGATAAAATTGGCCGCGCCGTATGTGTAAGGCGTCGTCCTCTCGTCGAGGGCAAAGTAGATGCTGTTGCGCAGATTGCTGTTTGCCGGGAAATCCTCGTATACCGCGCCTACCGTGACTTTCCCGTCCGGGAAAAAGTAGCTTTGTTCGGTTTCGAGTGTCTTTCCTATCGCATCTCCTCCGAAAAGCATTTCGGCCATGCTTTCAGGTATGATGGCCTTTGCTGGCACGGTCAGGGAAGAGCTGTCGCCTTCGAGTATGTTTACTCCGAATACTTCGGTAAAGGCGGGCTGTACAAGGTCGCAGGAAAGCCTGTATCCTACGGTCTTTTCATTGCCCTCTCCGCCGTTGCCATCGCTGCCGTTGCCTGTGAAGAAAAGCATCTCTCCCAAATACGGCATCAGCATGGTGCCTGCCTCTATGTGTGCGGACGAATTGATTACATCGCGGGCGAATGCGTTCGGCAGTATGCTTCTGAAAGTTTCTTCATTGCCGGGGCAATCCACCCTGAATATCCTTCCCGAAGTAGGGTAGGAACGGTCGTAGTTCCTTTCGAATTCCACATGGGACATGATGATGATGAATGCGGTCAAGGCTGTGACAAGTCCGAGAAGGTTGATCGATACGGGGACGGCGTATTTCCTGAAGATGCCGGCGATGCTTCTGAACGGTTTCATGAGTTGTATTTTAAATGTTTGTCCACTCGTGTCCGGTAAAATTCC
>DEPW01000020.1:401-5812 GCA_002358965.1 Bacteroidales bacterium UBA3382 | reverse complement strand
CGCACTCTCGGGGGCTGCCCTACCGGCGAAAGCAAGATGACATCGGCCTATGGCCTGCCTTGCAGCAGAGTGATCCACACCGTAGGACCGGTATGGCATGGAGGCAAACAAGGCGAACCCGAACTGCTCGCCTCATGTTACGACACCGCCATGAAGATCGCCGAAGACAACTCCCTTACAAGCATCGCTTTCCCGTGCATAAGCACCGGAGCTTACGGGTATCCCAAACGGGAAGCCGCAGACATAGCCCTGAAAGCCATCTTCGGCCATCTTCGCAGCGGTTCCTACAAAGGCGATGTCATCATTTGCTGCTTCAGCAGAGACGATGCCGCCACATATGAAAAAGCACTTAAGGATTTAAAATAATTATAAAGAAACAAAAATGGAAAAATTACACAAACCAGCAATCCTCGTCGTCGACATGCTCAACGACTTCGTCACCGGCGCACTCACTTGCGACCGCGCAAAAGCAATCGTCCCTGCGACCGCAGCCTTGCTCGATGCTGCGCGCAATGCCGGCGTACCGGTAATCTTCTGCAACGACGCCCATGTGGCAGGCATCGACCGCGAACTCACCATCTGGGGCGACCATGCGATAGCAGGCACGAAAGGGGCTGAAATCATCCCTGAACTGAAAGCCACGGACAAAGACTACATAGTGCCGAAAAGGCGTTACAGCGGATTTTTCCAGACCGACCTCGACATACTCCTAAGGGAACTCGGTGTCAGGACCGTCATCATGACCGGCCTTCACACCCACATGTGCGTGAGACACACATCGGCAGACGCATTCTGCCTCGGATACGATGTAGTAGTGGCCAAAGAAGCCACCGATTCCTTTACCGAAGAGGACTACAAGGCGGGGCTTGCATATCTCAAGACCTGCTACGGAGCGGAAGCATACGCCAACGAAGAACTCATAGCAGCGTTTTAAAATAGCCTCCGGCCTCAAGGCAATCGCAGAAATATATCTTGCCTCCGAGCCGGCCCGTATGTTCAGTCACCGACTTCACCCGGTTGTGTCCGACGACCTGGGTGAAGCTGCTTAACGGCTCATCCAACTCGTCGATATCGGCCCAGAAGATGCCTCCCGAATCGTTTTTCCATCCGCCTCTTGAGTATCCGACCCGGCAGAGGGCGGCCACCTGTCCGTCTGCAGGATGGTTCAGCTGCCATGCTATCGGCCTTTCGGGATCGCCCTTGAAATCATCGATGAACCATTTTTGCGAAACGCCGGCATGCGTAAAGAGCAGATTTCCCTCCTGATAGGCATAGGAAAACAAATCCATGTTTCCGACGAAAATCTTGAAAGCGTCAGGAGCGATTTCATAATCGAAACGCGAACCGACCGCGATATCCTCGCAAAAATAGTGAAGGTCATGGTTGCCGAGCAACAGCACGACATCGCCGGGACGGGACTGTTTAAGCCGGATTATTTCCCGCAGATTGTCAAGAAGTCCCTCGCGGGTAAGAGGCCGATAGGGATCGAGATAGTCCCCAAGGAAGACAATCCGTGAATCAGGATTGCCGGCCACAATCGGTTTCCAGGCATCGAGGCCGTGAACATCGCCTATCGCCACTATCTGTTTCGGAGAGGGTCTTGTAATCATTTCATCCATAAGGCATCATTTACGACAGCATCAGGCTGTGCGCGGAATCATCGAATTTTTCGGGATAAAGTATCACCAGGCTCGTATGAGGGAAATCCTTACCGAGCACGCGCGGCAGCCTCTCGTGCGAACTGTCATACGAGATAGACCCTGCACGCGAACTCACCACGACCATAAGGCTGTCGCCGTCCACCCGGCTTGCAAGCGGCTGAAGACCGTATTCCTCTGGCAAAGAGGCGAAATCGCACTCGGTTCCGGAATATTTTTCCGAAATCAGCCTGCGCAGGGCCTCGGCGGTTTCAGGCACACAGTAAAAATGCAGTTTCTTTTCAAGCGCCTTTCCTATCCTGCACAGATGCCCCGTCCACCTCGCAAAACCGGCTTCGAATTCGGCTTTCGGAGGCGCGGTCACTACTATGTTTTTCAGTGTATTGACAGGCACCAGCATCCTCATTACGAGGACTTCGCAACTGATCCCTTTCAGCAGATTAATCGTAAAATCGCTGAACAGCACAGGCTTTTTCACTCCGCTGTCACGGCGCAGTCCTATGATGACGGAAGTGATGTCCTGCTCTTTTACGGTATGTATGATCCCGGCGGCTATGTTCAGATCGTACCGGGTGAGTTTCTTCAATTCCACATTGGACGAGGCGGCCACCTTGGCGGCATTGTCGAGATTGGAAGCGCCTATCGCACGCATCCTGCTCCCGTTTCCTTCATCGTTGATGATACTGAGGGCGTACAGCTCGCCGCTTCCTGAAGGCGCATTGTCGCGCATGGCTATCGAGAAACAGACCAGATCCTTCACCGTATCCGGATTGGCTATAGGTATGAGTATCTTCTCCCTGCCACTCCCGGCATCACCTCCCTGGTCGACAACGGCGCCTTCCACGGCCATTTTCCTCGAAGTACGCTCGGTAATCACCGAACTGACTATACAGGTGACAAGTATCAGCAACACCGTTCCGTTCAATATGTCGTCCCCGAACAGACGGTTGCCGTCCGGCAGGACTATGTTGTAGCCGACAAGTGCAGCGGCAAGCGTTGCAGCTGCCTGGGAAGTGCTCAGGCCGTACATCAGCCGGCGCTCTACCGCCTTCATGCCGAATATCTTCTGGGTCAGCAAACATGCGAGCCATTTTCCTGTCAAGGCGCACGCCATCATTATCAGAGCCACTTTCAAGGCTCCGCCTCCGCCGAATATGACTTTCAGGTTTATGAGCATGCCCACGCCTATGAGGAAATAAGGGATGAACAGCACATTGCCCACGAACTCGATATGGTTTTTCAAAGGGGAGATGCCCGGGATGAAGCGGTTAAGCAGGATTCCGGCGATGAAAGCCCCGAGAATCCCTTCCAAACCTGCTATCTCCATAAGTCCGGCTGCCAGGAAAAGCAGCACCAGTACGAACAGGAACTGCATTACCGTATCGTCGTACTTCCTGAAGAACCACCTTGCCAGACGGGGGAAGCAGTATATTATCAATGCTCCGACCGCAAGCACCTTTACGATGAGCCACACCAAGAAGAGCCCGCCTGTCGTCCCTGAAAATATACCGCTGACGACCGCCAGGACGATGAGTGTCAGAGTATCGGTTATGGCGGTAGCGCCCACGGTGATGCTTACGCTCCTCTGCTTGGACACTCCCAGCCTCAGCACTATCGGATAGGACACGAGCGTATACGAGGCGCACATGCTCGCCAGCAGCAGCGAGGTGGCAAAACCGTACTTCAGATACGAGGTATTGACTATCAGACCGAGGATGAGCGGTATCAGGAAAGCGAGCGCCCCCAACACCAGGGTCTTGTTGCGGTTCTTCTTGAGGTTGCCCGTATTGATTTCCAGACCGGCAAGGAACATGATATAATACAGGCCCACATTGCCGAACAGCTCGAAACTGCTGTCACGGGCCAGAATGTTCAGTCCGTGCTCGCCGATCAGCACCCCGGCCAGGATCATCCCTATGATGTTGGGGATACGCAGCTTGTTGAAAAGCATCGGGGCAAAGAGGATGATCCCGAGTACTATCAGGAATATCCAAGTCGGATCTGCTATGGGGAGATTCAGGTCTGTCCAGTTCATGCCGACAAATTTACGAAAAATTTCCGAACAGCCTGCAGCAGGCTTATATATAGTGACGAGCAGTCCTGCAAGAAACCCCGGTAGATTAAAGTCTATTTAGAAGATGTTTAAAAATTTTCATCGCGTGGTGCAGCAGATACCCTAAGTGCAAGTTCATAAGAGGCAGGCGAGGTTAGCCTTTCATCCTCTGTGATTCCCGGAACTGTTCGGCTCGGGGAACTTTTACGAATTGAACGGTTTTGTCGTAGTTGCTTTTCACTACGGCTTCGATTTCTTCAAGGGAAACTTTGAAAAATTCTCTGCGTGGGTTTACCATGTTTACTTTTCTGTCCTCAAAGGCTTTGTGTAGGGCGGATTCGAGATCGGATATGCGATTCAAATACCGGCGCGCTATTGATGTCATTCATGCAGACAAATTAATAACACTTGCAAAGTGGACAAAAATCGGACTGCTTTGCACATTACATTATGGAAGAAAAACTGTGGACCCGTTATCGCAGCATTACCACAATTCCACCTTGTCTCCATTGCCTAAGTCAAGGGTGGCCGTGGTTATGCCAAGGGCGCGGAACACCCTGCCCATGGTGGAGAGGGTCATGGAACACTTGCCGCTTTCCAGCTTACATATCTGCGACTTCTTTACACCGACCTTCTCCCCAAGTTCCGCCTGAGTGAGGTTCTGCCTAATCCTCTCGGCCCTGATGGCATCCCCGACATGGTATGCCTGTATTTCCTCTTTGAGACGCGCTTCCATCGCATCCCTTTCCGGGGTGCCGGCCTTTCCCCATACGTCGTCTATAAGATCGTCCGCCGGTGTTAAATTCATTTTTGCCATAGCCTTTACTTTTTATCTTTGAAATATTCCTGTCTTATCCTTTCCGCTTTTTCTATCTCCTTTCCGGGCGTTTTCCTAGTCTTTTTCACAATACCGTGCGTGGCCACTACCAATGCCCCCGCTTCCGTGTCCCAAAAAGCAAACAGACGGTAACAAATTCCATTGAAAAGAGTCCGCTTCGCCGCTCAGCATTATCGTTATCGGATGTCCGTCCATATCGTTTTCTCCATTGCCATGCAAAGACAGCATTTTGTTTCCAAAAAAAGCAAACATAGGAAATCTCCCCCCCCCAATTTTTTTTTATGATTATCCGCAAGATTACCCCCAGGACCTACCGGCGGAATACTCACTTACCCTGCGAAAGCATGTTTACCTCGTCCGGACCGAATCAAAACTGAACCCTCTGCCATCCTCCCGTATGACTAACTAATTGATTGTCAGTATTTTACCAGAACACCAACATGGACAAGGGTAGGAAAAATGGCACCCTGAGGCATCTCGATATTTCGACAATCAACTGATTATCAACCCCTTCACAAAAGCGCCGCATGGCAGAGGGTTCGGAATTTCGTAGCGGAATCCGCCTGCCGGATGTTTCAGAAAGCAGGGGCGCAAGGTGGCATAAGAGGGACTGCAAGGCACAAGTCCACACCCCGACTTAATATTTATTATCACAACTTACTGTAAATCAACAACTAATGATATATATGCCAAATTTTGGCTGTGGCGCAGAGGGGGCTCAGAACCCCTCGAAATCCACACCCGTAAAAAATTGTTACAATCATAAACTATTGTGTATCAATAAATAGCAATGAGTTTACATTAAGTCGGGGCGTGCCCCCCAACCAAGGCACCTGCTACCGGCAGGCCGCTGAAAGGGGAT
>DEPW01000020.1:0-370 GCA_002358965.1 Bacteroidales bacterium UBA3382 | reverse complement strand
AGGGGTAATTTTGCGGATAACCGCATTTTTTATGAAAAAATCATGAAAACGCAAGAATACAGATAAAAAGAATGATTATAAAGTAGCCTTGAGGCAATTTTACGAAAATTCCCCATAATACATCCTGCATTCCCCGCACTGCAATGTCTGCCGGTGCGACATCTTACCTGTTGCGGACTTCGATCACGCAATCCGCCGGAGCCTTGATGTTTTCATCGATCGTCACCGAACCTATGCCGTCGGCCACAATGTGTCCGGACATGGGGTTTTTGATATTGGTTATCGATCCGCGTATGTCCGCCCTGAGCGTCGAATATTCGAAAGCCCTGTCGCAGGAAGGATCGAAAGTGCAGTTTTCCAGCACGAGGTC
>DEPW01000005.1:3535-3906 GCA_002358965.1 Bacteroidales bacterium UBA3382 | reverse complement strand
TCGGCCTGTCCGCACTGCCTGTGTATCGCTTTCTCGAACTCGGCCCCTCTGTTCATGGTCCCCCGGTTGTCCTGGACATATACTATGTAGCCTCTTTGCGCCATGTACAGCTCCCAGAAGCCGACGGCTCCCATCCATGTGTCCTGGATGAGCTGGGAATGAGGGCCACCGTAGACATATACTATTACGGGATATTTTTTGGAAGGGTCGAAATCTTTAGGTTTGACGAGCTTGTAGTAATTGTCGTATTTGCCGTCCGCGCTCTTGACCGTCCCGAGGTCTACTTCGACAGCGGCATAGCCTTCAAGAGGATCCGGTGCCTCGAGCATGACGCTGCTTTCCTTGCCGTCGGATGACTTTACGGTCATGAT
>DEPW01000005.1:596-3504 GCA_002358965.1 Bacteroidales bacterium UBA3382 | reverse complement strand
GTCGACGAAATATTTACCGTCGGGACTGAGGCTTATGCTGTGCCACCCCTGTTCATGCGTGAGCCTTGCGGTCTTGCGTGTCTTGAGATTGATGCTGAAAAGATGGTTTTCGACAGGGGATATCTCGGCCGATGTATAGTATATGTTTTTTCCGTCCTGTCCGATGTACGCCACATCGGCATCGGTCTCGGTCAGCCTCTCGATATTGCCGTCGATGTCGCAGAGGTAAAGGTTCTTGTATCCGTCACGGTTGTCGGTGGTATAAATGAAGCGGTCGTTGGAGCCTTTGATGAAATGCAGCGGCCATTGCGGCTCTACGAACCTGTCGTTGTGCTCTTCAAGCAAAGTCTTTTCGTAGGCCCCGGTCGTGGCATCGTACATGTTGAGCCTCATGTTTTTCTGGGATCTGTCGAGTACCTGGATGAAGATATGCCTGCTGTCCGGCGACCAGGTGATGTTGGTAAGGTATTGGTCGTAACCGAAATCGTCTGCCTGGACGAATACCGTCCCGTTCGAAGCGAGGTCGTAGATGCCGAGCCTGACATTTTCCGAGTTCATTCCGGCCATAGGGTATTTGATTTCGAAGAGGCTTCCGGTCCTGGTGTTGATGTCCAGAAGTGGAAAGGTCCCCACGAGGCTTTCGTCTTTGCGGTAAAATGCCAGTTTCTTTCCGTCTTCGGACCAGAAGATGCCTCCGTTGATGCCGAATTCGTTACGGCTGACTGTCTGTCCGTTGACTATGTTCGGATCGGTGTCTTCCGTGACAGGGATGACATTGCCGTTCCCGTCGCATACATACAGATTGTTGTCTATGGTGAATGCGTAGTATTCCTTTCCGTTCGGTGTGACATTCGCCGCTCCTTCGGGAAGTGTGAAATTGTCCGTCAGGGCTTTGGCCACTATATCCACGGCGTATATCCTGCCCTGGAAGGAAAATATGATTTCGTTTTCGGATTTCCATGAAAATGCAGGGAAGCCCGTCATGTCCGTTCCTGCGATCGAATTAAGGGTCGCAAGGTCGATCGCCTTTTCTTCTTTTCCCGATACGGTCAGCATGAGCGCGTCATCGCTCACGGTAGTCAGTTCGGAAGTGTTCGGCCTCCACATGACATAAGCGGACTGCGGGCGGATACCTGTCCCGAGTACTGCCTGCTCCATGGTTATGAGTTTGCCGGAACCGTCTCCGGCTTCCCTTGTCTTGATTATCCCCGGCTGTGCGAGCAAAGGCAGGCACAGGATCATCGCCGAAAGTGTCAAAATGGACTTTTTCATGTAAAAAAATATTAAATCGTAAAAATTTTTATAACAAACGACAAATATACTCATTCTTGATTGTTTAGTTGCCATGTTTTATATATTTTCGCGCGGTTTTGAAAATGCGGACTTGATTTTTTAGATTAAATAATTTCATCATGAAAAGGTTAATGTTTTTACCAGCGATGGTCTTATGTCTCGCCACTGCATCCTGCGGGGGCGACAAAGCGGGGCTGACGAGCGGTTTGCGTCTTGACAATCTTGACACAACCGTGGCTCCGGGAACCGATTTTTACCAATATGCCTGCGGAGGGTGGATGGCAAACAACCCTCTCGGCGACCAGTATGCCCGTTTCGGGTCTTTCGACCAGTTGGCCGAAACCAATACGGAGCGCATTAACGGGCTTATCGAAGAGATAGCTTCGCGCAGCGGCGTCCAGGGGCCCGAGGCCAAAGTCGGAATGCTTTACAATATCGCCATGGACAGTGTCAAGCTGAATGCCGACGGCGCCGCGCCTATGGTTCCGTATATGTCGAGGATCGACTCTGTGACTTCGAACGGCGAGCTTCAGGGAGTCGTAGCCGAAATGATGCGTGAAATGTTCGATCCGTATTTCATCGCTTTTGTCTCCGTCGACGAGAAGAACAGCACCGAGAACATACTCCAGATCTATCAGTCGGGCCTTTCCCTCGGCAACAGGGACTACTATGTTTCCGATGACGAAAACCAGAAGAAGATCCGTGGCGAGTATGCCGCCCATATCGTGAAGATGTTCGAACTTGTCGGCTATGGACACGATCAGGCGGTAAAGGCGTCCGAGAGCGTAATGCGCGTCGAAACGGCACTTGCAGAGGCGCATTTCGACAATCTCGCGCTTCGTGACGCATACCGCAATTACCACAAAATGTCTTTTTCGGATTTCGTGTCGCAGTTCCCGCAAATCGATTGGGCGTCCTTCCTGCCTGTACTCGGCATACAGTCTGTGGATTCGTTGAATGTCGCACAGATGGAGCCTTTGAAGGCGGCTGCGGACCTTGTCGCTTCCGGCAATCTCGACGACCAGAAGAACTATCTCCGCTGGAAGGTCATAGATGCGGCTGCTCCGTATCTGAGCGACGCTTTTGTTGAGGGCAACTTCGAGTTTTACGGCAAGACGATATCCGGCCAGCAGGAAAACAGGCCTCGCTGGAAGAGGGCTGTCGGCACAGTGAACAGCGTCCTCGGCGAAGAAGTCGGCCGCATGTTCGTCGAAAAATATTTCCCTGCAGAAGCGAAAGACAGGATGATATCCCTTGTGGACAATCTGAAGAAGGCTCTCGGCGAGCGCATCTCCGCGCTCGAGTGGATGGGCGATTCGACAAAGGCCAAAGCTCTTGAAAAGCTTTCGACATTCTATGTAAAGGTGGGCTATCCCGACAAGTGGAGGGATTATTCGGCCCTTGACATCAAAGGCGATTCGTATTTCGCCAATATCGTAAGGTCGAATGTCTTCGAATATGACTATATGATGGCTAAAGCCGGAAAGCCTGTGGACAGGACCGAATGGCAGATGACCCCTCAGACCGTCAATGCATACTACAATCCTACCACCAACGAGATTTGTTTCCCTGCAGGCATACTCCAGTATCCGTTCTTCGACATGCAGGCCGACGA
>DEPW01000005.1:303-540 GCA_002358965.1 Bacteroidales bacterium UBA3382 | reverse complement strand
GGTTTCGACGACCAGGGCAGGCTGTACGATAAGGACGGCAATCTTTCGGACTGGTGGTCGCAGGCGGATGCCGACAATTTCAAGACAAGGGCGCAGGTGCTCGTCGACTGGTTCGATGCTATCGAGGTGCTTCCAGGCCTTCATGCCAACGGTTCGCTGACTCTCGGTGAGAACATCGCAGACTTCGGGGGCATCCAGGTCGCTTTCCAGGCGTTCCGCAACGCTACGGCTTCCGAG
>DEPW01000005.1:0-262 GCA_002358965.1 Bacteroidales bacterium UBA3382 | reverse complement strand
ACAGAGGTTCTTCATCGCTTATGCCAACCTGTGGGCTACCAATATACGGGATGAGCAGATCCGCTATCTTACCCAGATGGATGTGCATTCTCTCGGAAAATGGCGTGTCAACGCCACTCTCCCTCATGTGGCCGAGTGGTACGAGGCATTCGGCATAGATGCTGACGATGCCATGTATCTCGCTCCTGAAAAGAGAGCCTCTATCTGGTAACAGAGGCATATTTGAGGACGGCCCTTGTCCGTGTCGGTTGCGATTGCGATC
>DEPW01000007.1:11717-30990 GCA_002358965.1 Bacteroidales bacterium UBA3382 | reverse complement strand
CTTGCAAGTCGCCTGCCTGTCGGCGAGGTGTCCACCACGGCGGCCTGATTCCGCTGCGAAATTCCGAACCCTCTGCCATACGGCGTTTCTTTGAAGTGACTGACAATCAGTGAATTGCTAAAATATCGAGATGGCTCAGGGTGTCATTTTTCCTACCCTTGTCCATGTTGGCATTCCGGTAAAATACTCACAGTTAATTAGTTAGTCTTGCGGGCGGATGGCAGAGGGTTCGGTTTTGATTCGGTCCGAACGGATAATCGTGCTTGCGTCAGGATGCGGGCGCACTCATGTGTCGCAGTCAGAAGAAAATGTCCTGGAGGAAAATCCAGAAAAAGAATCTTACGAAGCACCCCAGGAGTGTCATGACATTGGACCATATAGGTTTGACCTTGTAGAACCCGAGGGCGATTACGCCTACGGCCCCGATTATGGGAAGCCACGAAAAAAAGGCCAGCAGTAAGCCGTACTTGTCGATGTTTTTCTTCTGTTTTACAAGCGTTTCCTCTTTGACTTTGCACAACTTTTCGAGCCAGTCCCATTTTGCCAGCCATCCGAGCAGGTAATTGAGGATCGTACCGGCCCAGTTGCCCAGAGTGGCGACCGTCAGACATAGCCAAGGATTGCCTCCGGCCGCGAGAAGCCCTACCATGAGTATGTCGGAACTGAAAGGCAATACGGTGCCGGCAAGGAAAGTGCCTATGAAAAGCCCGAAATATCCAAGATCAAGCAGCCATTCCATGTCTTTTAACCGTTTTGGATCATTTAAGGAGCAAATATAGTCATATGTTTCTTGTTTTTTCATGGTAAAATTGCGAATTTTGATGTTTGTTTTTCTGAAAAAGAGACGATATGGTTCATGAAAGACTTGTGACGGTATCTGCCGCAGTAGCGTTATGGCTCCTGGCTTGCGTGCAAGCCCTGGCTTTTCATGGACCGGATGCAGGAAATGATGCAGGAAAGGATGCCGGAAGGAAAGCAAGGTTCGTGTATGAAGCCGATTTCGAACTTTATTTCGACAACAGGGAGTACAATGCATATTCTCCCTATCCGTCAAAGACGATTTTCGGGGCTTCGGTAGCGCCGAGGGTAGGGCTTTGCATCGGGCAGAAGCACTCGGTAATGGCCGGGTTTGAAATACAGAAGCAGTTCGGGGGAAGATTTTCCGATATGCTGGATGGCATATCGTTGTATTACAGTTACCATGACGCAAAGCACAGCCTCTTTGCCGGGGTATTCCCGCGCGAGAAGATGACCGGCGGATATTCGAAGGCATTTTTTTCGGATTCCCTGAATTTTTTCAATCAGGTATTGCAAGGACTGCTTTACAATTACAAGGATGTGACTCCGCAAGGATGGAGCGTCGACCTGGAGGCAGGAATAGACTGGATGGGCCTGTATTCGAAAGATGCCAGAGAGAGGTTCATGATCTTTTCCGCAGGCAGGTTCTCAAAAGGTATTCTTACAATAGGATACAACGGGTATATGTACCATTTTGCAAATAGCATGCAGGTTTCGGGCGTGATGGACAACATACTCCTCTATCCGTATCTCCAGGCTGATATCGGAAAATATGTCCGGATGCAGGAACTTTCGCTAAAAGCGGGATGGTTGCAGTCTATGCAGAATGACCGCAAACACGGGGACGGATACCTTTTCCCTGGCGGAGGGGAGTTGACGCTCACTCTCAGACAATGGAATGTCTCGCTTGCCAATACCGTGTATCTTGGAGGAAATCTGATGCCGTTCTTCAATGTCAAAGACGATATCGGAGTGCCTTATGGCGATGCTCTATATTACGGTGACAGATATTATTCGGTGACGGACGGCTTCTACAACCGGCTCGAATTGTCCTACGAACCGAGGATAACCGATTTCCTTTCGGTAAAAGTGGCGTTGGTCGCGCATTTTTATGAAAGATATTGCGGCTGGCAGCAAATGGTAACATTAAGGATGTCGTTTTGATTATGGATTACATGAAACGCATAGTTTATTTGTCATTGGCGGTCATCGTACTCGGCTCATGCGTGCGTAACCCTACCGAGCCTTTGTATTATGAAATACTCTCCCCGGACGGGAATCTGAATGTGGAAGTGGTGATCGATTCGACGATCTCCCTCACGCTCAGGGATTCGTTAAATGTATTGGTCGAAATGCCGGATATATATATGAAGCTGGACAATGGCCGCGCCTTCGGCCTTAATGAAGCCGGCATGACGGGGATGCTCCCTTTGCGTGATGTCAATTCGGCTTCTGCCGACAGAGTGATGAAGACCCCTTTCAACAGGAATTCATCGGCTTTGGTGCGATACAGCGAAGCGGATTTCATATTCAAGGGGTATGGCCTGAAGATCCGTGTTTACAATGACGGCATGGCATACAGGTTCTTCTCGAAAAACATATCCCGGTATGCTGTCGTGGATGAAAACGCACGCTTTCTGATTCATGACGCCGCAGACATGTATTGTTTCGCTTCGGATTCCGTCATGCAGGTACCGGTTTTGACGAAATGCGGGAAAAGAGGTTCCGCCTATGCGAAAAACATACTTGTTTCCGATAACGATGCGGTGTCTTATCCGGGGATGAAGCTTGTGCGCGACGGAAAATGTCTGAAAGCGGTTTTTGAAAGATTGCCCGGGATATCCGGCCGGGAAAAGGTCCTGGCCTACAGTAACGGCAAGAGGGAATATCCATGGCGGGTGATAGGCTATGTCGATGACAGGTCGTTGCTTTCCAGCGACCTGATGTACCTGCTCGGGCGCGAATCCAGGATCAAGCGTACAGACTGGATCAAGCCCGGCAAGGCATTTTACATAGGGGATGTGAAAGACAGCATCGCCTTGTATGAGGACTACATAGATACTGTATCGCAATACGGTTTCGAGTATGTGTTGGTTGACGCAGGAAGATTTGCCACGGACTCTTTGGAAAAGCTTGTCGGCTATGGCGGATCGAAGAACACGGGCGTGTTTGTCTGTGTAGATGCAGAAGACATTTACCGCGATCCGGACGGTTTTTGCAAAGACATGTCTTCGATCGGGGTGAAAGGTCTTTGCGTGTCCGGTGTTTCGGATGATCCGACTGTCTTCAGCACGCTGGGCCGGATATGCGAGGCTGCCGCAGACAATTCGCTGATGCTCGAATTGAACGGCGTACACAATGCCGCAGGATTGAACCGGACATATCCTAATCTGCTCGTATCTTCGTTCTGCGACAGGGATTCGTCCGAAAATGCGGCAGATTATTTTCCCGGATACATAATCAAGATGTGGGCGGGTCCGGTTATGGCAGGTGTAGACAAAGGTACGACGGCCCGCAAAGTAGCCGGGAGCATCATATACGATTCGCCTGTCTTCGTAGTATACGACAATCTGGATCTGGCCGATTCGCTCTGCATGGATTTCATTTCTTCCGTACCGGAAACCTTCGACAGGGTATATCCGTTGGAAATAGGCGTGGGAAAGCCTTTGGTTACGGCGCGCAAGGCCGGGAAAAACTGGTATGTCGCCGGAGTGAATGCGAAGGACAGTACGGTGTACCGCCTTAATCTGGACGAGATATTGGCTCCGGGGGAAAATTATTCGGTCACTCTCTTCAGGGACGCCTGTCCGGCGGATGGATCCGCAAAGGGCTATGCGGTGGAAAAATTCACTGCGGATTCTTTCGATTCGTTCGATCTAATGATGTTTCCCCGGGGAGGCTTTGCCATGAAGCTGGAGTCTGTGCCCCATACTGTTCCGAAATGATTAAAAGTTAGTTGAAATGAAAATAGTACTGATTGAATCCAATATACTCTGGGGCGATGTAAGCGCCAATCTTGCGCAGAACGATGCCGTGATTTCAGGTTTGCTCTCAAGCGGCGGGATAGGGCGGAACGACCTGGTGCTGATGCCGGAATGCTTTTCGACAGGATATGCCATGTCCCCTGAACTGTTAGGACCTGAAAAAGACAATGTCTCTTTGGAGTGGATGAAGCGCAAGGCTGCCGAATACAAGGTGGCGATGTATTCGTCGCTTCCTGTAGTGGCAGACGGGAAATGCTACAACAGAGGCTATTTCATACTGCCGTCAGGCGAAATCGCTGCCACTTACGACAAGCGTCACCTGTTTATGGGGGACGAGGCGGGTTTCTATACGCCGGGCTGTTCCCGGACCGTCGTGGATTATTGCGGATGGAGGTTGTGCCTCAATATATGTTACGATTTGCGTTTTCCGGTTTGGAGCAGGAATACGAAAGGAGCGGATGGAAAATATTACGATATCATGCTCAATGTATCAAACTGGCCGACATCCCGTTTGGATGTATCCCGCCTGTTGACGAAAGCCAGAGCGCTGGAAAACCAGTGCTATATGTTTTTCTGCAATCGCGTCGGCTCCGATCCCCTTACGGTTTACGGAGGAGGTTCGGAAGCGGTGGATCCTAAAGGACGGCCGATGGGACAGAGTGTCGTGCATGAAGGCATCAACTGTATCATCGCCGAACCGGACAGATTGTGGATTGACAGTTTCCGAGAGTATTTTCCTGTCTTGGAAGATGCCGACCGTTTTACAGTCGAAAACAGATAAGTATATGGAAAAGATTGTTCTTAAAGCAGTTTGCCTCATTTCGGCCCTGTCGTTTTGGGCTTGTTCCGATGTTCCGGAGGACGGCACCTACAGGCTGGATGTCTTCTCGACAAACGATGTGCATGGAAAGTATTACGAACTCTCCAAAGTTGCGGCCTATGTCGGCGGCGAAAGGGAAAAATACGGCGAAGACAATGTCTTGCTGATAGATGTGGGGGATATCCTCCAGGGTGACAATGCCGCGTATTATTACAATTATGTGGATACCGTTTCGGAACATATCTATGTGAAGGCTGCCGAATACATGGAGTATGATGCTGCCGTCGTAGGGAATCACGATATCGAGACAGGACATGCCGTTTATGACAGGATGGTCAGGGAATTTCCGATGCCTTTCCTTGCGGCCAATGCCATAGACACCCGGACGGGAAAAGCCTATTTCCAGGAATATGCGGTATTCGAACGAGGGGGGCTGAAAGTGGCGGTGATAGGTTTCACCAATCCTAACATACGGCACTGGCTGACGCCGTCGCTGTGGAGCGGAATGGAATTCGAGTCCATACTTCCCGGTGCGCAGGAACTGGTAGACAGGGTAATCAAAAAAGAGCGTCCGCAGATAGTGATAGCCGCAATGCATACCGGGACCGGTGACGGTGATCCTGCCGTTGTCGAGAACCAGGCCCTTGCGGCACTCCGTACATTGGAAGGGGTGGATTTCGTATTTTGCGCCCATGATCACAAGTCGGCCGTCATAGAGGAATACCGTACTGTCGAAGGCAGGGATTCGCTTGTGTCCGTGCTCGTCAATTCAGGAAGCCATTGCCGCGAAGTCGGCCATGCAGTCGCGGAAGTGACGGTAAGAGACGGGAAAATAGTCTCCAAGCGGCTTTACGGTGCGCTCGTTCCGATGTCTTCGGCGGCTTACGACGAAGAGTATCTCGAATATCTCAAACCCGAATTCGATGCGGTCGAAGCCTTTACCATGCAGGAAACCGGGGTGGCGGAATCAGGCTTCGATACCCGGGATGCATTGAAAGGCAAGGCTTTGTATACCGACCTGCTGCATGAGTTGCAACTGTCGTGTGTCCCTGCGGAGATTTCGTTTGCGGCACCTCTTACTTACGACGGGCATATCTCTCGGGGGGCCATATTGTACAAAGACCTGTTTACGATATACCCATTTGAAAATCAGTTGTTTGTCGTGCGAATGACCGGTGAGGAGATAAAAGCCGCCCTGGAGTATTCGTATGACAAGTGGGTCAATACGGTAACGGACGCCCAGGCGCAAGTGCTTATTTCAGGAGAAAACCCTGACGGCCTGCATGTGCTGGCTGTTTCCGACAGTCCGGACAAAAGGACCGGGGCGAAGTCGTATTCTTTCCTGAACAGGACTTACAACTTCGATTCCGCAGCCGGGATAGACTATACGGTGGATGTCACCGAACCTTACGGAAACAAAGTGACGATACTTTCCATGGCGGATGGCAGGGATTTCCATCCGGACTCCTCCTACAATGTCGCAATGACTTCATATCGGGCCAGTGGCGGAGGCGGCATACTGGAAGCTGCGGGCATCGATACTGACAGGATTGACGAAAGGGTAGTGGAGCGTTATCCCGAGATCAGAGTAATTCTGTACGATTATCTGAAAAACCGAGGCAGCATACCGGCCTCCATAGGGGAGGACAGTGTCCATGGAAGCTGGCGTTTCATCCCGGAAGGGATCGAAAAGGCCATAGATGCGGATTTCGACCTGGTTTTTGAATGATTTTCCGTCCATGATGCAACGAAAGGCAACGGTGCGGCATCTTGACTGTGTTTGAAGATTAAAGGCGTCATAGTATATGAAGAAGTATTTTGTGGTTGTCCTGCTGTCCCTTCTGCCATCTCTTGCCCATGCCGATGACGGGAAGAAGCTCCATGAGGTAGCGCTTTCGTATGGAGGAGGTGCCAGTGAAGCTTTTTCGTATGCGGATCATTTCATAACCGACTTTGACAAGAATTCGCTTGGCCACTATCTCGGCAATGCCGACTTCCTGTACAATCTCAAGAACATAGGCGTGTTTTCGTTTTCATACCATTATTATCCCTTGAACTGGATGGCAGTCGGCGTAAAGACCGCCGTTACCGCAGATTACGGTACGATAATGGACGCGAACACATACGAGGAAAGCCGCTATTCGTGTATCATGCAGGTTTACGATTTCTATTTTGATTTAAAGTTCGTCTATCTCGACCGTCCGTGGGTGAGGCTGTATTCCAATGTCGCTCTCGGCGGAGGGGTGGTGGTGGACGATAGCCGCAGATATCTGACTGGAGAGAGTCTTGTTTCAGGCAGGCTCCTTTTCCAGACAGTGCCGTTCGGGGTGTCGGTCGGAAAACGCCTCAGCGGCTTTGTGCAATTGGAAGCAGGGACTTCCATGATAGGAGCGAGTGCCGGGATAAGCTATAGGTTTTGATTATGAAAGTTGTCCGTAACATATTGATGTCTGTTTGTGCATGTGCCATGGTTTCGTGCATGACGATGCAGTATTCGTTTCCGCTTGACGAGCGTTTCAAGAGCATATGGGACGAATGCCGCAACAGTATCTTCCTAAACTCCCTCGAAGGTCTGTCTTATGCTGTGAAATGGCAGAAAATCAACGCCATCGAAGACGAAGCGATGAGGAATTACTTTATGAACACGGTATTTTACGGTATCGACATAGAAGCGCCGGATGAGAGCTCATTGAAGATAAACGGCATATTGTTCGATACCCGGGGCACTGACATTCTGGAAGAAGGCGCCGTATGGTCGGCAAGGCTCGCCGGGAATGACGCTTACGGATACCGGATGGAGTGTCTTGGAGGGAACAGATGGCGCGTGACAGGCGATATCCCTGACTTCGAATCGTCTTTCTATGCCCCCAAGTCGCTGACCTTCGATTTTGTGATAAGCGCCTCAGAGGTCACTTCCTATGAAGAAATGGAATTTGTCTACCGTAGCGGCAGCGGTAAAATCGAGGACCGCATCGAATATGAGGATTGGCATAAAGGCGAAATAGAGGCCTATATCGAAGATCCCGTGTCGGCGGTAGTCGTCAGCCGTGCCGGAGATAATTCGATATCGCTGTACAACGGAGCGCTTACCATAACGGCAGATGTAGACGGCCTGGACGGTTTCGTCGAGCAAGTATACTATGCCGACTTGAGCGCGGCAAGCAAGAACGAACATATAGTAAGGTTTTATCATAATGGTATTTGGAACAGTTATGCGTGGTAAAGTATTAAGATCATGTCTGGTATTGGCCCTGATGGCACTCGCTCCCATTGCTTCGATGGCCCAGAACCGAAAGGGAGACAATGAGATAAGGGTTTCATACGGCGGTATCGTATCCATGTCCTACCAATTCACTTATTTGGGCGGTTACGACAACTCGATCCATTCTTTCCTCATATCCAATCTCGGAGATCCGCAGGATATCAGAACGAGCGGAATGGTCTCGCTTTCATACAGCCGTTTCCTCAATGACTGGCTTTCCGTAGGAGGAAATGTAGGGACGGCGTTCTTCCATACGGACTTCGAAAACAATTATTCGCACATTCAGGCTTCTTCCCGTTGGACGCACGGGGTGGTTTCGGTATTGGCCGGTGTCCGTTTCCATTTTCTCAACAAGGAATGGGTCCGGCTGTATGCGGATGTCTATGCGGGAATGAATATGATGTACGGTAAGAATCCGTCGACACTCTATACAGGTTTCGCCTTTCAGACCTGCCCTTTCGGAATTTCGGTAGGAAAGAAGGTGAGCGGTTTTCTTGAACTCGATTTCGGTTCGGTCTATAACGGGGGAAATATCGGCATAAGCGTAAAATTCTAAAAAAATGAAGAAACAGATTATCATATCGACCCTTTGCATGCTGCCGGTGCTGTATTCGTGCAGCGCAGAGTATGCCCTTCCAGACAATTTCATGGAGGAGCATTTCTATAATGAAACCAGGGACCTGTTCTTTTATAACGGGGTGGAGGCTCTTTCCCGTGCCGTGCGGCTCGATATTGTGGATACGGTCTCGAATCCCGCCAACAAAGAGGCTCTTTATGTGTATTTTTTCGGAGGCATGAGCACTTTCATTGACGGCAATGTGCTTGAAATAGGCTCGCTGAATTACGATACCGGCGGCAAAGCCCTGTATGAAGACGGGGCCGAATGGACGGTTACCAATGACTATACCGATGATTTCGAATATGTCATGAAGTATTCGGGAAATAATTCATGGACCGTTTCGTTCTCGGCCGTAATGAAAGTCCAAGGCTATGACAACGATATCGCTGTCGAAGGCGAATATCTTGTAAGGCATCTCCCGTCGGATGACCCTATGGTGCAGGATTATGTGATAGAGTACGCTTCCGGGTCGTACCGTGATGCGCGGGATGCCGCAGACGGGGTAGGCTTAGTCGAGATAAGGGTCGACAAGCCTGTCAATGTGACATATTTCGAATACGCCAACAGGTATACTCCGCTGCCGTTTGCGGTAAAAGGCTGTTCGAATCCCGACATACACATGTACAAGGGAGGTTTCTATATCGTACTGACCACATTGCCGGGAAATGAATTGTCCGGTGAGACTTATTTTTTCGACATGAACGAATCTCAAAGGAATATACTGCATGCCTATGTCTCTTACAACGGCATGTGGAACGAGTTGCATTATGAATATTATTAGGAGGCGGTTTCCATGTCCATGTTCAAAGGTGTAGCCAATGGTCTGGCTTCTTCAATAAGTTTCGGTCTGATTCCATTGTTCACACTGCCGGTGCTTAACGGCGGGCTTCCGATGGATTCCCTGATATGTTACCGTTTTTCCCTGGCGGCTCTGTTCATTGCCATACTGATGCTGATAAGGAAGGAGTCATTCAGGGTTTCCAAAGAGGATATACCGCTGCTCGTGCTGGTAGCTATATTTTATGACATATCGTCCATGTTCCTGTTGTGGGCGTATGATTTCCTCGGCAGCGGGCTTGCCACGATACTTCACTTCACTTACCCTATCCTGACAACGATGATCATGATGCTGTTTTTCCATGAAAAGTCATCATTCGCGAAGATACTGGCCATATTCATGGCAGTTGCCGGGGTAGTGCTGCTGTCTTTGCAAAAAGGCAGTACCGATGTGACTTTTGCAGGAGTGGCGGTAGCCATCATTTCAGGTCTGGGCTATGCTTCATACATGGTTTCCATCAATGTGTCTTCGAGAATAAAGAACCTGAAAGGGCTCAAACTCACATTCTATGTGTTCCTGATAGGGGATGTGTTCCTGATTCTGAATTCGTTCATATTCGGACACGGCATACAGCCGTTGAACGGTCCTTCCGACATAGTGAACCTGTTGCTGCTCGCCTTTGTCTGTACGATAGTATCCAATCAGACACTGATCGTTTCCATCAAGAACATAGGTTCGGTACGGGCCTCCGTATTGGGAGCCATGGAACCTGTCACTGCCGTGATAGTAGGCCTCATAGTCTTCAACGAGTCTCTTACATGGAAATCGGCAATCGGAATGGCGATAATACTGATTGCCGTGATCATCATAATATTAAGCGGAAACCCATCAAAGAAGAGACAGGGCGCTCGAACGCCTGAAGTCGCTTAATCGGGAAAACAGACACGCCGGCACCTTGCCATATAGCGTTGCAAGGTGCCGGCGTGCGTGCTGCTTTGTGTGTCTCTTTCTCTGCCGGGGGATTATTTCGCGAAAGCCACGGATCTCGTTTCCCTGATGACCGTGATCTTCACTTGTCCCGGGTAAACCATCTCGTCCTGAATCTTCTTGGCTATCTCCAACGAGATGTTTTCGGCTTCTTTGTCCGAAACATGATCGGCTCCGACGATTACCCTGAGCTCGCGTCCTGCCTGGATTGCATAGCTCTTGGTTACTCCGTTGAAAGACTGCGCTATGTCTTCCATGCCTTTAAGCCTCTTGATATAGGATTCGATCACTTCCCTGCGCGCTCCTGGCCTTGCACCGGAAATGGCGTCTCCTACGAGGACCAGAGGGGCTATCAATGATGTCATTTCGACCTCTTCGTGGTGCGCACCTATCGCATTGCAGATTTCCGGCTTCTCTTTGTATTTTTCGGCAAGTCTCATTCCCAGGATGGCATGAGGCAATTCGGGATCTTCGTCGGAAACCTTTCCGATATCATGCAGCAGACCGGCCCTTTTTGCAGCTTTGGGGTTCAGTCCGAGCTCCGAAGCCATTGTGGCGCAGATATTGGCCACTTCGCGGGAGTGCTGCAATAGGTTCTGGCCGTATGAGGAACGGTATTTCATGCGGCCTATAAGTTTTACAAGCTCGATATGCAGACCGTGTATTCCAAGGTCTATGCATGTCCTCTTTCCTGTTTCCATTATCTCGTCCTCGAGCTGTTTCTGGACTTTGGCCACTACTTCTTCGATGCGGGCCGGATGTATTCGTCCGTCAATCACCAGTTGGTGGAGGGCAAGCCTTGCCACTTCCCGCCGGACAGGGTCGAATGCTGAAAGCAATATGGCTTCCGGAGTATCGTCCACTACTATTTCAACGCCGGTGGCTGCTTCCAGAGCCCTGATGTTCCTGCCTTCCCTTCCGATGATGCGGCCTTTGATTTCGTCGCTGTCGATGTGGAAGACTGTCACGGCGTTTTCGATGGCGGTTTCGGAGGCAGTCCTCTGTATGGTGTTGATTACTATTCGTTTTGCTTCTTTGGAGGCGGTGAGGCGCGCTTCATCCATCACATCGTTGATGTAGGAGAGGGCTTCAGTCCTTGCCTCGGCTTTCATGCTTTCCATCAACTGGTTTTTGGCTTCTGCGGCAGACATGCCCGCAAGGGTTTCGATCTGGACGATTACATCGTTGCGCAGCCTGTCATATTCCTCGGATTTTTTGTTTACAAGCTCGGTCTGCGTTTTCAGGCTTTCCTTGAGAGCCTCGATTTCCTTGTTCTTCTTTCCGAGTTCGGAGGCCTGCTGGTTCAAAGAGAGCTCCCGCTGTTTGAGCTTGTTTTCCATTTGCTGGATCTGGGAATTCTTCTCGTTGATGAAATGCTCGTGCTCTGTCTTGAGCTGGAGGAATTTCTCTTTTGCCTGGATGATTTTCTCCTTCTTGATGTTTTCTCCTTCCTTTTCGGCTTCGACAAGTATCTGTTCCTTTTTGCTTTTCAAGATGATGTTTCTTACGAAGAAATAGATGCATAAGGTCAGGACAGCCGCAACTACGGCAGTAAGGAGGATGATAAGTGTCGTACTCATATGAATAGCTGTATGGTTTTTAGGAAATAGTGAAGAAGCGGAAAAGAGACAGGGAAAAAACCGCCAGAGATCGTTTTACAAAAAAATCTTAATAAAATAAGATTTGGGCTCCGACTTATTGGTTCTGACTTCCTATGTCCCGTAATACGGAATTCCCTGAAAAGGGTAACGAAGAGGCCTGTCATTGCCTGTCGAGTAGACCCGTTAAAGTTTCAGTGTTGATTTCAGCGAAAGGAACTCTGACGGCTATATTTCAATGATCATCAATCGTTATCTTTTTCCAAATATTGTGTAATCTTCGCGGTTAAATCTTCGATCTCGCCTTTGACAGGGTCGTCGTTTATCCGTCTCTCAAGCTCTTGCACTTTCTTGGCCATGATGAGCGCTATGAGTGAAAGGAAGTCGCTAAGCGAATTCTTCGGATACCTTTCCTTGTATTGCGATAACATCATGTTCACTTCTTTGGCTCCGCGACGGAAGTTAGCCTCTTCTTCAGGAGTCTCTACCTTGAAGGCAAGGTCCCGTTCGGCAATCCGGACCTTGATTCTTTGTCCCTCTTCGTTCATTGGCCAAGCAGTTCTATGCAGTTGTCGATTTCGCGGATAAGCTTTTGCACCCTCTTTTTTGCATCCTTGTTGTCATTTCCGGAGGATGCGGCAAAGGCCTCGGATAATTGCAAGTCGCTTATCTTTTTCTCCAATATTTCAATTGTACTTTTGTTGGCTTCGAGCTTTGCCCTATATTCGTCAAGACGCTTGCGCAATGCCATGTTGTCGCTCTTGGCTCTCTCATATCTGGCCAATAAGACCTCGATAGCTTTAGTCAAATCATCTAACATAAGTCAATCTCTCAACCTGTCACGCAAAATTAGTAAAAAAATGCAAACTGGAAAAATGTTTTTCGGAATTTTGCGGTTTCAGCATGCGCATGTGCGCGTATTGGTATAAGAAAAGAGGGATATGCCTCGTCGTGCATGTCCCTCTTGCCGATGTCCGGATGAAAGGCCTACAGCTTGTTGATGATCTGTATGGATTGCTTGCCTTTCTCGATAGCGGCCTCGTTCATAGGAATGAGGTTGTGGTAACGCTCAGGAATGGATTTCATGAGGCCCTTGGTCACATTTTCCATCTCTACGATAGGTTTCATCTTAAGCAAGGCGCCGAGGACTACCATGTTGTAGACCTTTGCGCTTCCGAGTTCCGCCGCTACATCGACGGCTGCGATCGAGCATACGGTGATGTCCTTGCGTGTAGGGAAATGAGTGATGCCGTTAGGGTCGTATATGAGCAGTCCTCCCGGTTTTACGCGGTTTTCGAATTTGTCCAGTGACTGCTGGTTGAGAGCGATTACTGTATCGTAAGTCGTAAGGATAGGTGAACTGATCTTCTTGTCACTGAGGATGACGGTGACATTGGCCGTACCGCCCCTCATTTCCGGACCGTATGAAGGCATCCAGGTGACTTCGAGATTCTGCATGATTCCCGAATATGCGAGGATCTTACCCATAGAGAGTACGCCCTGTCCTCCGAAACCTGCTATGATTATTTCTTCTTTCATTTTATCAAATTTTTAATATTAATCTCCTACCTGTCTTTCAAGTCGCCGAGCTGATAGAACGGGAACATGTGTTCAACCATCCATTCGTTTGCCTTGACCGGTGAAAGTTTCCATCCGGAGTTGCAAGTGCTGACGATTTCAACGAATGAGGTGCCTTTGTCTTTTGCAGAGTTCTCGAATGCTTTCCTGATAGCGGCTTTCGCTTTCTTTACGGCGGCAGCAGTGTGTACTGACTGGCGTGTGACATAGCATGTGCCTTCGAGCTGTGCGATGAGTTCGGTAATCTTCAAAGGGAAACCGTTGAGTTTGGCGTCACGGCCGTAAGGTGTCGTTGCAGTCTTCATGCCGAGCAGTGTGGTCGGAGCCATCTGGCCTCCGGTCATACCGTAAATGGCGTTGTTGATGAAGATGACGACTATGTTCTCACCTCGGTTGCAGGCGTGCATGATTTCGGCAGTACCGATCGATGCGAGGTCGCCGTCGCCCTGGTAGGTGAATACATATTTTTCAGGATAGAGCCTCTTTGTAGCGGTTGCGAGAGCAGGTGCCCTTCCGTGCGCTGCCTGCTGCCAGTCGATGTCCAGATAGTTGTATGCGAAGACGGAGCATCCTACAGGGGAGATACCGATGGTCTTGTCCTGAATGCCCATTTCTTCAATGACTTCGGCGATGATTTTGTGAACCACTCCATGCGAGCATCCCGGACAGTAATGCAGGACATTATCCGTAAGGATAGGAGTTTTGCCGTAAACCTTGTTTTCAGGTTTGATTATATCTTTTATATCCATCTTAATTCAATTTTAAAGGTTTGTTGGCTTACTGAAGATTGTTGAACTTCTTGAAAGCATCGAAGATCTCCTGAGGGGTGCAGATGTTGCCGCCGAGCCTTCCGTAGAATCCTACAGGTACGGCGCCGTTTACTGCGAGCCTTACATCGTCTACCATCTGGCCTGCCGACAGTTCGATAGACATGGCGCTCTTGATCTGAGGAACGAGTGCCTGTATCTGCTTCGTCGGGAACGGGAAGAGGGTGATAGGGCGGAGAAGTCCGGCCTTGATGCCGTTTTCCCTGAGCATGTCGACAGTAGTCTCGACGATACGGGACATACATCCATAAGCCACGAACAGGTATTCGGCGTCTTCCGTCATGTATGTGGAGTAAAGCACATCCTCTTCTTCCATCCTGCGGTATTTTGCCTGGAGGCGGAGGTTGGTGGCTTCCTGTACATCGGATTCCAATGCAAGCGAAGTGATGATGTTGCGTGGCCTGTCAGCCTTCTTTCCGGTCGTAGCCCAAGGGCAGGTCCTTTCGATCTCTTCGTTTGTGCGGCGAGGTTTGGTCTCATGTATTTCGACCTTTTCCATCATCTGGCCGATAACGCCGTCGGCAAGGATGACGGCCGGACACCTGTATTTGAATGCCAGGTCGAATGCCTTGTCCACGAAATCGTACATGTCCTGTGCGGATGCCGGGGCAAGCACGATGTTGTGGTAGTCTCCGTGTCCTCCGCCCTTGACAATCTGGTTGTAGTCGCTCTGGCTCGGCTGGATGGTGCCGAGTCCCGGGCCTCCGCGCATCACGTCAACCACCACGCAGGGCAGTTCCGCTCCGGCTATGTAGCTGATGCCTTCGCACATGAGGCTGATTCCCGGGCTGCTGGAAGAAGTCATCACTTTTTTCCCGCAGCTGGCTCCTCCGTAAATCATGTTGATGGAAGATGTCTCGCTCTCGGCCTGAAGCACGACCATTCCTGTCGTCTCCCACGGCTTTTCCTTCATCAGAGTTTCCATCACTTCGGACTGTGGGGTGATCGGATATCCGAAATATCCGTCGACTCCGTTGCGTATTGCCGATATGGCAATCGCCTCATTTCCTTTCATCAGAATCTTTTCTGCCATATCATCAGATTTTAACACGGTAAACTGTAATCACTGAATCCGGACATACGACTGCACAGTTTGAGCAGCCGATGCATCCGTCTCCTGTCATTTCGGCGTAATGATAGCCCTTGCTGTTGACTTTGTCCGAAAGCCTTATGCTCTGTGTCGGACAATTCGCGATACACACGGAGCAGCCCTTGCATCTCTGTGTGTCGACTTCTATTGCTCCTTTGAATGCCATCTGTCAAAAAGTTTTTTATCCCGGTTCATTCAGTTTTTATAAACGGCTCCAAATTTAATGAAATTTTTCAAAAAAATGACCGGCGCGGAAAATATCCGTGGCCGGCCATTCTCTTGTCCATTGTTTCAGTTCCTTTCGGATCCGAGACACTTCCATGCGAGGGCTGCTGCAGCTCCACCGGCAAGCGGCGCGACAATGAACAGCCACAGCTGGGACAGGGCCCTGCCTCCTTCGAAAATTGCAGGCCCTATGCTTCTTGCCGGGTTGACTGAAGTGCCGGTGATAGGAATGCATGCGATATGGACGAGTATCAGCGAAAGCCCTATGGCGAGTCCGGCGAAATTTCCGGCGCCTTTCCTGGCATCGGTAGCCCCGAGCACGACGAGGACGAAGACGAAGGTGAAGAATGTTTCCGCAAGGAAGCCTCCCCACAGGCTTACCCCCGGACTGCATGCATTGGCCCCTGTCCTTGTGGCATAGTCAATGTCTATGCAGGAAGTCAGCAGGTACAGTATCGATGATGCGATGACGGCACCGATTACCTGGAAGAGCATGTACATCAGTCCTTCTTTGGTCTTCATCCTTCCTGAAGCCATCACCCCCAGAGTGATTGCCGGGTTGATGTGGCATCCCGAAATGCCTCCGATAGCGTATGCCATCGCTACTACCGACAAGCCGAAGGCCGTCGCTACCATAAGTACCTGTGCCGGAGTGCCGCATCCTCCGTTGAAGATTGCGCTTCCGCATCCCATCAGTACTAGAACCATGGTTCCGAACATTTCTGCTAAATACTTTTTCATGACTTTGGTTTTTTAAGAAAATTATTTCCAAACTTAACAAAAATATGTCATTCGCTTTTCAGTGAAGCGGAAAAAGATTCGAAATATTTTTTTGAGACCGGAATAGGCGGTGTCTCTTTGTTGTCGAGTTCGATGAAATAATTGTTCATCTCCTTGCGGAGGATCCGTACTTTGCCGATATTGACTATATACGACCTGTGGCAGCGTACAAGCCTCTTTCCGGAAGAAAACTTCTCTTCGATGGTCTTCATCTTGCATCGTATGAGATAGCTCTGCAACTTTCCGTGCGTGGTATAATGCACTTTGATGTAATTGTCATCGGATTCGATATAAAGCAGATTGTCCATGCTTATCGAAAGTTTCAGGTTTCCGCCATTGTCCGTAATCGGCACGAGGGTGTTGCCGGCTTTGCGCAACCCTTCGGGGATGAGCTCTTCGTCGGCGTCGGTTTGCGCATCTCGGTCCGTGCCGTGCTTGATCCTGTTCCTTGCCCGTGCGGAGACCATGGCGAATACCGCCCCGTAGGGTATGGAAAGGACTGCGGCTGTCGCCGGGACGGCCTTCAGGTAAGTGCCGGTGAAACTTTCGTGTGAAGCAGGCCTTTTGAGGAGGGCATTGGCTGCGGCGTAAATGGCGGCTATGACGAGTATTTCGAGGATGTTCCACAAAACATATTGCCATGCCGGGAGCGGTCTCCGCTTGCATTTGCGATACAGTAACGCCTTGCTGGCGATTACGATGATGATGACTGTGCAGAAGAACCCTATGGTATATATGAACCTCGAACTTTCATGCAAGTCGAACCATACCATGTCCGTAATGAGTGCGGATGCGGCCATGAATGCGATGACGGACAGCGCGGTTGCAATGATTGTAACTGCGAGATTGCCTGCATCGTACAGATACTCCGGGACAGTGCGTTTCATAGGTCGAAAATATATTGCAAAATTACGGCTCTTGTACAAAATATCTTACTGCCATGCCGATATTTCACCCCAAATGATGTTTTTTTGCCACAAATACACGAATTTAACATATATTTGCAGTTTGAAGCCAGATATTTTTTGTCCTTATATCCGAATGTCGATAACTTCGCACGGATGTAAGACGGTTTAGAAGTTTAGTTTAATTTGATTTTCGTTGTTTTGTTATGAAGATTATAGGAACAGGAAGCTCTTTGCCAAAAAAGGAAGTCACAAATGATATGTTGTCCGCTTTTTTGGATACTTCCGATGAATGGATTGTGACCCGCACCGGCATTTCGTCCAGAAAAGTGATTTCCGACGAAAGGCTGGAGGATTTGGCCGTGGATGCGGCCAGAAAGGCTATAGACGATGCGGGCATTACCCTTGACGATATCGATATCATTATTTGTTCCAATGTCGTGAACGAGTTCGTCACCCCCGGGCTCAGCTGTGTAATCCAGAGGGATTTGGGAACCAAGGTGCCCACGATGGATCTCAATGCCGCATGCGCCGGTTTCATATACGGGCTCGATTTCGCCCATGGTTACTCTCTTGCGCACAAGGATGTAAGGAACATCCTGCTCGTATGCGCCGAGGAGCCTACGCGCATGATGAACTGGGCGGACAGGAATGTCTGCGTGCTTTTCGGGGACGGGGCTGCCGCCGTGGTCCTTGACTGTACCGACAAGGAGGAGGATTGCATCAAGGAAGTCAAGCTGTCCGGAGTCCCTGCGGTCGAGTCTTTGTATTACAAGCGTGTCCTGGAACCGACCCCGTACATAACCAAGGAAAAGGATCCGGTTCCGCTTACCATGAACGGGAGGGATATTTTCAGAATGGCCACCCGTGCCGGAGTGGCGGACATATCCGCAATACTCGACAAGACGGGGATAAAGGCCGACGAGATCGATTATTTCCTGCTTCACCAGGCCAATCTGAGGATCATAGATTCGATTCAGCGCCACTTCGATATAGCTCCGGACAAGTTCGTGCACAATATCGAACACCTCGGGAACACTTCATCGGCGTCGGTCCCTATATTGCTCGACGACATGAACAGGGCCGGCCGTCTTTCCAGGGGACAGAAGTTGGTCATGAGCGCTTTCGGTGCCGGTTTCGTTTCCGGAGCAGCACTCATAGTATGGGGTAAATAGCAGTGTTTTTTGAAATTGTAAATCGTAAAATATTTTTAATATGGCGAAAAGAGTAGTTATTACAGGGATAGGAGTTATTTCTCCGGTCGGTAATGATGTCCCTACGATGTGGGGCAATATTAAGAACGGCCATTGCGGGGTGGACATCCTTACTAAACTGGATTCTCCCTACGATGTAGAGCTTTCGACATTGCCTGTCAAGGTAGTAGCGAAGGTGAAGGATTTTGATCCGGCAAGTTATGGCCTGAGCGTGGCTACTGTCAGAAGGAGTGACAAATATACCCAATACGCTTTGGCGGCGGCCAAACAGGCCATGCAGGATTCGGAGCTTGAAGGGAAAATCGCTCCGGCGCGCCTGGGAGTGTATGTCGGCTCGGGTATTGGCGGAATACATACGAATATGGAACAGATGCACAATCTGTTCTTTGACGGGGCGAGGAGGGTTTCGCCTCTGATGGTGCCGATGATGATTTCGAACATGGCTTCGGGTACGATAGCCATAGAGTTCCATGCCCAGGGACCTTGTCTTCCGGTCGTTACCGCATGTGCTACCGGAACCCACGCCGTAGGAGAGGCCTACAGGGCCATCAAGCACGGTTATGCCGATGCGATAATAGCGGGAGGAGCCGAAGCCCCTATCAATTCTTTCGCCATGGCAGGGTTCGCCAACAGCAAGGCATTGTCCAAATCGGAGGATCCGAATGCGGCATCCCTTCCGTTCGACAAGCGCAGGGCAGGCTTTGTCATGGGAGAAGGCGCAGGCGTAGTCATCCTTGAAGAATACGAACATGCAATGGCTCGCGGAGCAAGGATTTATGCGGAAGTATGCGGCTACGGCAACACCTGC
>DEPW01000007.1:1228-11694 GCA_002358965.1 Bacteroidales bacterium UBA3382 | reverse complement strand
CGACGCCCACCATATCACTGCACCGGAACCATCGGGAGAAGTGCCTGCCACGGCGATGAGGGAGGCTCTTGGCGAGGCCGGTTACAATCCTGACAAGGATGTGCTTTATATCAATGCGCACGGGACGGGCACCCCTCTTAACGATGTTTCGGAGACAAATGCCATCAAGAAGGCTTTGGGCGATGTCGCATACAAGGTTCATATCAGTTCGACGAAATCGATGACCGGGCACATGCTCGGAGCTGCCGGTGCCGTGGAGATCATCATCTCCGCACTGGCGCTGAAAGATTCGATCATACCGCCTACGGCGAATCTCGAATGTCCGGATCCGGAGTGCGATCTGAATTACACGCCGAACAAGGCGGAGGAATGCCCGATAGATGTGGCTATTTCCAATTCTCTCGGTTTTGGAGGCCACAACGGTACTGTCGCGTTGAGGAAAGTGGGAAAATAAAATATAGAACTTACTAAAACCTAACATTATTATGGACAGAGAGGAATTGAAAAAGTATTTGCCTCACAGAGAGCCGATGCTGCTGATTGATGAAATTTATATGGAGGATGACGGGACTGTCCGTGCCTATTACCAGGTAAGAGGGGACGAATTCTTCCTTCAGGGACATTATCCGGGCCATCCGGTAGTTCCAGGCGTGATTCAGTGCGAAATCATGGGGCAGGCAAGTTCGTTATTGGTCCTCAGCGCTTTGGAGGGACGCACTCCGTTTTACACCGGAATAGATTCGGCTCGTTTCAAACACCAGATTGTACCGGGAGACAAGATGGAAATCAGGACGAAGCTTGTAAAGAGCCGTGGCTTGATGTTTTTTACGGAGGCATGCATATATGTAGGTGAGACTCTTTGTTCCAAGGCATCGCTTTCATTTATGCTCAAGTAACCGGTCGTTCCAGACGAATCGGGTGATAATAAAGACAGAGGCCGGCTGAAAGCGATTTAGCCGGTCTCTTTTTGTCGTACGAAGATGGGCCGCTGGAACGAAGCTGCTCGCAGGCCGTCGTCCTCATTGCCGGCGAAGTGCTATTCGAAACACCACTCCGTGCCTTCTTTCGTGTCCTTTATCAGTATGCCTGCCTGTTTGAGTTCGTCTCTGATGCGGTCGCTCGTAGCCCAGTCTTTGCTCTCTTTGGCCTTTTTGCGGACATCTATGATCATGTTCACAAGTTTGTCCACGACTTCTTCGTGCCCTTCGTCGTTGTCTTCGTCTACAAGACCCAAAACGCCTGAAAGTATGTCTGAGAATATTGCCCTTAGCAGCCCGCAGTCTTTCGCGTTCAGCCTGATCTGCTTGTCCTTGGCCGAATTGACCATCCTTACGGCATCGAATATGTGCGACAGGGCCACAGGAGTGTTAAGGTCGTCGCAAAGCGCGTCGTAAATCTTTTCATATGTCTCTGCCACCTCCGGAAGGTCTGCCGCCTTGTCGTCCGCTGCCAGTTTCATGGCATCCCTTGCCGCTTGCATTACCCTTTTGAACCCTTTTTCGGAGGCCTGCAAGGCTTCGTTGCTGAAGTCGAGCGTGCTCCTGTAGTGTGCCTGGAGAATGAAAAACCTGATGGTCATAGGCGAATATGGCTGTTCGAGGATGGAGTTGTTTCCTGTGAACAGTTCGTCGAGAGTGATGAAATTGCCGAGGGATTTGCCCATCTTCTGGCCTTTGATGGTAATCATGTTGTTGTGCATCCAGTAGTTGACTCCCTCGCATCCTCTTGAAGCCATGTTCTGTGCCAATTCGCATTCGTGGTGAGGGAACAGAAGGTCTATTCCGCCGCCGTGGATGTCGAATTGTGCGCCAAGGTACTTTTCGCTCATGGCGGAGCATTCGAGATGCCATCCCGGGAATCCGGAACTCCATGGCGAATCCCATTTCATGATATGTTCAGGGGCCGCTTTTTTCCATAGTGCGAAATCGTAAGGCGAATGTTTGTCGCTTTGTCCGTCGAGTTCGCGCGTGTTCGAAATCATCTCGTCAAGCACCCGCCCCGAAAGGATGCCGTATCTGTGTTTCTTGTCGTATTCCTTTACATCGAAGTATACCGAGCCATTGCTTACATATGCGTATCCTGCATCGAGTATCTTCTTTACAAGGGCGATCTGTTCCATGATATGTCCGGAAGCCCTCGGCTCGATGCTTGGCGGCGCTACATTCAGTTTGCGCATGGCATCGTGGTAGCGTATGGTGTATTCCTGTGCTATTTCCATCGGTTCGAGTTGTTCGACCCTGGCTTTCTTCGCTATCTTGTCTTCGCCGGAATCGGAATCGTTTTCCAGATGCCCCACATCGGTGATGTTCCTTACATATCTTACTTTGTATCCGAGATGCCTGAAAAGCCTTACGAGCACATCGTATGTTATTCCCGGACGCGCATGTCCCAGATGAGGGTCCCCGTATACGGTAGGACCGCAGACATACAGGCCTACATAGCCGGGAGTCATAGGCTTGAACAGTTCTTTCTTGCGGCTTAGCGTGTTGTGGATGTATATCTCTCTCATATCCCCATATGATATTAAAAGCAAGATACAAAGTTAACATGCTGTTTCGAAAAATCAAAACTGCCGATGTCATGCCGCATGTCAATGGATGGCGGAACGGTGTATTAAGCAGGTGTGGTCTGACCAATGTTAAAAAAAATAATGGCCTTGTGTCCCGCCATCCATTTTCCCTTAGGCGAGATCGTCGGGGTTGACTATCTGCACCCTTGTGGCCACAACTTCGTAAAACCTTCTTTCATCGCCATCGCTGCCGGTGAATTTGGAAATCCGCAGTCTGCCGCAGACATATACGCAGCTGCCTTTCTTGATAGATGCGAAATCGGGCATCCCCCGGCCCTCCCAGGCCACGACATTGTGCCATGTGGTTTCGATTACCGGTTTTCCGTCTTTGTCCCGATAGGAATAGTTAGTGGCGATTTTGAACCGTGCCACGCAGTTCTCGCCGAACCGGTTGACTTTGGCGTCTTCTCCGACATTTCCCCTAAGTTCGATTCTGTTCAAAGTGTAATCCATAACATTGGTTTTAATTTGCGGCAAATTAACGCCGGCCGTCGTGTACAAGACGGTTGATAAGTATTTATTTTCGTTTTTAAGCGCTTATGTGCGAATACTGTTTTACAAAATCATAAAAATCGCATCCGGCATGTCCTGCGGTTTCCAAATTTTAGTTATTTTGCGGTGAAATTGGAAGTTGGTTATGGAGAGACAGGATTGTGGGGCAAGTGTTAACCGATGTATGGAATGCGGTGAACCGTTAATCGGCCGTAGCGACAAGAAATTCTGCGGAGATTATTGCAGGAATGCGTACAACAACCGTCTGCATAAGGCGGAAAGGCGGCTTATGGATGGTATCAACAGGAGGCTTGCGAGGAATTACAAGGTACTGGAATCTTTGGGCTGTCTTAAGGCGAAGCTTTCGGATGTGGAGAAGCAGGGTTTTGCCAGAAATTTTTTTACCGGTTGCAGAGGCTTCGGGATTTACCGTATTTACGAGTGTTACGATATTAAGTACAGGATAGTGTTCGGATTTTTGATAAAACTTGACATATGACAGATATTGCGACAGACAACCCACTTCTTTGCAGTTCGCCCCTCCGGTATGGGGCGCCTGCCTTCGACAGTATGGAGGAAGAGCATTTCCTTCCGGCTTTCCAAAAGGCCATATCCATGGCGAAAGAGGAAACGGACAGGATCGTCTCGAATCCTGAAGAGCCCGATTTCGAAAACACTATCGCCGCCCTGGACCGTTCGGGGAAAACCCTTGACTGGGTGGCCGGGATATTCTACAATCTTAATTCGGCATGTACGAGCGAAGGAATCAGGGAGATAGCCGAAAGAGCGGCTCCGATGATGACGGAATACTCGCTGTATGTTTATATGAACCCAGAGCTGTTTTCACGCGTGAAAAGCGTTTATGAAAGGCGTGAAAGGCTGGCATTGAATGAAGAGGAGTCCATGCTTCTGAAGAAGACATACGATTGTTTCGTCCGTAGCGGAGCTAATCTCGAAGGAGAAGACAAAGAGAGGTTCGGGAAGCTGTCGGAAGAGCTTTCTTTGGCCCGGCTGGCATTTGAGAAGAATCTGTTGGATGCCACCAACGACTACATGTTGCATCTTGTCCGGCAGCAGGATCTGGACGGACTTCCGGAATATGTCAGGGAGGCCGCTGCTGATGAAGCTCGTGCAAGAGGGCTTGAAGGCTGGGTATTTACGCTGCAACATGCCAGCATGGGGCCTTTCATGAAGTTTTGCAGCGTCAGGGAGCTGAGGCGCAGGATGTGGATGGCGGCCAACACCAAAGCCTTCGGGGGGAAATATGACAATTGCCCGGTGCTGTTGAAGATAGTCCGGCTCAAGAGCGAGATTGCACGGTTGCTCGGTTATGGGACTTATGCCGATTATGCGCTGGAAGAGAGGATGGCCCGGAACAAGCAGACCGTGAATGCCTTTCTGGCGGATTTGACGGCCAAGACCCTTCCTTACGCCCGTAAGGAAGTGGCGGAGATAGCTTCTTTTGCGGTTTCGCGCGGATTTTCAGGTGAGATGATGCCGTGGGATTTCCAGTATTGGGCCGAAAAATACAGAGAGACCCTCTTTTCCCTGAAAGAAGAAGAGCTCAAGCCTTATTTCGAGCTGCAGAGTGTCGTGCATGCGGCTTTCGCTTTGGCAGGCCGGCTGTTCGGCCTTTCATTCGAAGAGTGTCCGGACCTTCCGGTATATCATGAAGATGTAAAGGTCTACGATGTGAAGGATGCCGATGGAAGGCATCTGTCTTTGCTCTACATGGATTTCTTCCCGAGGGCCAACAAGAACTCCGGCGCATGGATGAATCCTTTCCGGGGGCAATATGTGATCGGGGGGAAGGACCATAGGCCTTTGATAAGCATTGTGACCAATTTTACAAAACCGACGGCTTCGAAACCGTCGTTGCTGACTCATTCGGAGGTCACCACATTGCTCCACGAGTTCGGACATTCGTTGCATGAGACTTTGTCGCAATGTACTTACTCTTCGGTATCAGGGACCAATGTCCCGTGGGATTTTGTGGAATTCCCTTCGCAGCTCATGGAAAACTGGGCCTTCGAGCCGGAATTCCTGAATCTTTTCGCGAAGCATTATATGACAGGACAGACCATTCCGCCGGAGCTGGTCTCGAAGATTATCGAATCCAAGAACTGTCTCGCCGGTTATTCGCAATTGCGCCAGTTGTCTTTCGGCCTGCTCGACATGGCCTGGTATGCCTCGGGGTCGTTCGAGGCGTTGGACGGACGCACCGAAGGCATAATGCGTTTCGAACATGATGTGCTGAAGGACATATCGGTGTTGCCTCAGATCGACGGTACGGCGTTTTCTCCTTCTTTTTCGCACATTTTCGACGGAGGGTATTCGGCCGGGTATTATTCGTACAAATGGGCGGAGGTGCTGGAAGCCGATGCTTTTTCGCTTTTCGAGGAGAAAGGCGTGTTCAGTACGGAGGTGGCGGCTTCCTTGCGGAACGAGATCCTTTCGAAAGGAGGGACTGAAGATGCAGGCGAAATGTATCGCAGATTCCGCGGCAGGGAAGCTCTTTCAGACGCTCTCATGCGCAGATCGGGGCTGGACGGCGGCGGAAATCGCAGCGCACGGTAGTCCTCATGCGACAAAGCCGGCTCGAAAGTTGTCGGGCCGGCTTTGTCTCGGTCGTGGCGGTTTTCCGGACACTAATAGTGGTAAACTATCTTCTTTTCGATTTCCGGGTTGAGGCTGTTGGATACCGGACATCCGTTGACGGCTGCTTCGATGAAGCGTTTTTCCTTGTCTGAATAGTTCGATCCTTCAGGAAAATAGATGTCGATATCGATTTCGACCACCCTGCGCGGATTGGTCCCCATTCTCTTTTCGATTTCGATCTTTGTGCCGTCTATGTCGAAGCCGTGGGCCTCTGCCGATTGCCCCATGATTGTGAGCATGCAGCTTGCAAGCGATGATGCGAAAAGGTCGGTAGGCGAGAAAAATTCGCCTTTGCCGTGATTGTCGAGCGGAGCGTCGGTTATGACTTTGTTGCCCGATTGCAGATGTTCGATTTCAGTACGGAATCCGCCGAGATAGACGCTTCTCATTTTTGTCATGATATCCTCCTTTGTTTAAATGGTTTATGTCTTATAAAGCTTGTGCCATCAAGGTTGCCGAGGTGCAGTCGTAAACCTCGACTTGGGCGTATTGCCCGATCCGGTGTCCCCCCGACGGGAAGATGCATACTTTGTTGCCGGAAGTCCTGCCGAGAAGGTCGGCCTCGTTTCGTTTGGATCTTCCTTCTATCAGTACTGTCATGCGCCGGCCCTTTTCGCGCCTGTTGTTCTCAAGCGATATGCGGTTTTGCAACTGGATGATTTCGTTAAGCCGGCGTGTCTTCGTTTCCGCAGGCACATCGTCGGCATATCTGCGTGCGGCGAGCGTTCCCGGACGCTCTGAATATTGGAACATGAAGGCCCCGTCGAAACGGACTTCTTCCATGAGCGAGAGCGTTTCCCGGTGGTCTTCTTCCGTTTCGCTGCAGAATCCCGCGATGATGTCGGTGGTTATGGAACATCCCGGCAGTATTTCCCTGATTTTCCCGATGCGTTCCAGATACCATTCCCTGTCGTATTTGCGGCGCATCAGCTCCAGCATCCTGCTGCTTCCGGACTGTACCGGAAGATGGATATGCTTGCAGATATTTTCATGGGCGGCCATGGCATGGAGTACTTCGTCGCTGATGTCTTTCGGATGCGATGTCGAAAAGCGTATCCTGATTTCCGGATTCGCTTCCGCCACCATGCTCAGAAGGGCGGCAAAATCCACGGCTGCCCTGTCGCTTCCCGTAGCCGGTGCCTCCGACCACCGATACGAATCCACATTCTGGCCGAGCAGATTGATTTCCTTGTATCCGTTTGCGGCGAGTTCCGCGGCCTCTCTGAGGATGGAGCGGAAGTCCCTGCTCCGTTCGCGGCCTCTCGTATATGGTACGACGCAGTAGGAGCATACATTGTCGCAGCCCCTCATGATGGATATGTAGGCGGATACGCCGTTCTTGTCCATTCGGACCGGCGATATGTCGGCATATGTCTCTTCGGCCGAAAGGATGACATTGATCTGCTTTTCGCCTCCGCTTTCCGAAAGCCTCCGTATCAGTCCTGGCAGTTCGCGGTAAGAGTCCGGTCCGGCCACGATGTCTACCGCCGGATGTTCAAGGAGCTTGTCTTTCAGCCTTTCGGCCATGCAGCCTACGATGCATACCGTGACCGGATGCTTCTTCTTGAGCTGACGGAAGATATCCAGTCTTCCCCATATCCTTTGTTCGGCGTTGTCCCTGATGGCGCAGGTGTTGATGATGACAAGCGAGGCCTTGTCCATTTCCTCGCACAGTGCGTACCCGTTGTCTTCGAGTATCGACAGTATCACCTCGCTGTCGTTGACATTCATCTGACAGCCGTAAGTCTCTATGTATGCGCCAGGCCTGTCGCTGCCGGCAATGGGCCTGACGGATTTGTATCTATTGTCCATGATGCTAAAAAGCTTGCAAAATCATGCAAATATACGCAGAAACTTCCGATTTTGTGCTAACTTTGCCGGTTATGAGATTAATGGTATGATGAGAAGATTTCTGCTTGTTTTGATTTTTCCTCTCCTGATTCTTTCGGCATCCTGTACGAAGATGCGCGATATCAGGGTGACGGATTACCGGATAGCCGAATTGGAAAACATCGGTTTTACCGGAGTCAAGGCCGGTGTAAGCCTGTCTATCGACAATCCTGCCAGGGACTTTACCGTAACATCGATCAAGGGGACTATGGAGAAAGGGGGCAAAGACCTTGCCCTGATCAATATGGACACTCCGGTAAGAGTGCCGTGCGGCAGTTCCGAGGACTGCCTCTTCCCGTTAGAGCTTTCATTGGCGGACAGCGTTTCGCCATTCGAGATGCTCGGACTTGTATCCTCTTTCGGGAAAGCCGACGATATAACGGTAGACATGGCCATAAAGATCAAGATGTCCAAAGGAGGAAAATATACTTTGCGCTTTCGCGATGTGAAATTGAGCGAATTAATGTCCTATTTGTAAGATGAAGATAAAGAGTCCAGTAATTTTGTTCGCTGCCGTATCGCCGTTGCTGTTCGGTAATTTCGTCCTTGGCTCTCCTTCCGGACAGATGCTGCTCCGGGAGGCTGTCCGGAGGGATACTTTGTCTGTCGCGGAGTATGATACCCTCATGCCGGCCGGTATCGACACGGCCATGTTCGATCTCAGGGATACGGTGATGTATGTGCGTGTGCCGTTGCTGGATACCGCGCTCGAAGGCAGGAACATATTCGAGTTGCTCGATGGCGTGGACCTGCGGCAGAGCCTTTCGGTCCGTACGGCGCTGATACGCCATATCCGTCTCAACGGTGAACGCAAAATGGAAGGATACCGTATCAGGATATTCTTTGACAACCGGCAGAACGCAAGATCGGAGTCGGAACGCATCGAAAAAGAGTTCCGGACACTTTTCCCGGACTTGCAGACCTACCGCAGCTATGTCAATCCTTATTTCAAAGTGACGGTAGGCGATTTCCGCACGCGTTCCGAGGCCATGTCGCAGCTGTCTGCAATCAAGAGCATATACCCTTCGGCATTCCTCGTGAAGGAAGATATAGCCTATCCGGTGCTTGACAGAGACAATGCCGTTTATCTCGACACTGTCACTCTGATTGTTCCGAAGGAGCAGGCCGCGCCTCTTGAGGCTTCGGAGACCTCCGGCCTCTCGGAGACCGTCTTTTTTTAATGGTTTCGGACACTTTCCACCACCGGTATCTGAGCCGTTGGCTCCATTGTGCGAGCGGCGAAGTGTACCTGTCCAGTTTTTCCGGAAAGATATCCGGAATCGTCACGAGTATCGCAGTCTCCTCGACATCCCCGAACTTGCTGTTTATGGCGGTGCCGAAAGACTTCATCGTAGGCGAAAGGTTCATATATGAATTGAACAGCGGTGGTATGTGTTCGCCCTTTTCCTTTATCTCGTGCGAGAGCCTTTTGTAGGCGTCCTTGTATTCCAGGCCGTCGAACATTTCCGCATATTTCGGATTGCCTTTGTCGAAATCGATAGGGACGATGGGGAGTACCATGCCGTCCGGGTCGGAAAAATATTTATTGGCGAAATTCAGGAGCATGTTCCGCGCTTCGACATTGTATTTCCTGTACATTGTGACTTTCCCGAAGAAATACTTGCAATCGGAATATTTCATTATCAATGCACCAAGTCCGTCCCAAAGATTGTCCAGCGCGAAAAGCCCCTTGCGTGTGAGCTTCGTCCCCTGGTAGTTGGGCTGGATGAACGACCTTCCCAGCTCTATCATGCGAGGCAAGTATTTTTCCACGAACAGGTCCGAAAACTCGAAGAGTTCGCTTGTCGCGAGATCGGACACGCTTATTCCCTTGCCGTAAATGTACCGGTATCCTCCGATTATCTCGTTGTCGTGGGGGTCCCAGACTATCAGCTGCCGGTAAGGATTTTCCTTGTCCGTGTCGTAATGGTCTATGTCGAGTTCTTCTCCGGTACCCCCTCCGGCATCCCTGAATGTGAGTTCGCGGAGTCTTCCTATTTCCCTCATTACGTTCGGAGAGTCGGCGGCGGTGATTTCATATAGTTCGTTTTCGCCTTTCCTCGTGTACCTTATCAGTTTGTCTCGGGTAAGTTCTTGTTTTAGGACATCTTTGTCCACTGGAGCTGTCAACGGTTTCATTTTGTCGGTTTAAGTCTGTATGTAGTATCGCGTATGGCTTTCACCCATTCGTTAGTTCCTTTGGAAGAGTCGACGGATTCGATAGGGATAGGTGTCCCGAAATACAGTTCGAAGCTCTTCCCTTTCTGTCTGAACATCTCGTCCGGCAAGAACATCATTTCGATATTGAATTTGACTCCCAGGAACTTCCGCAATTTGGCGAGCCGGTAGAAGAATCCCGAATTCCTTCCGTCGAAATAGACTGGCACGATGTCCCGTCCGTATTCCCTGGCCTTTTTCAAAAAGGTGTTTTTCCACGGAAGGTCGCTGATTCCGCCTTTCTGCATCCTGGAACACAGTCCGGCGGGAAAATACAATATCTGGGCATCGGAAGCGAAGGCTTCGTTAATTGCCTTTGCGCTCTCGCTGCCGGTCTTCCCGAATTTGTTCACCGGGACGAATATCGGGGCGAGAGGCTTGAGGAACATCAGCAGGTCGTTGACTACGAAGCGCACTTCCCGGAACCGTTTCCCGATGCAGGCAATAAGCACCATGCCGTCAAGTCCGCCCAGGGGGTGATTCGATACGAAAACATATCTTTTTGACGGGTCGAGACGCTCGATTCCATGAGGAACATATGAAGCCTCAAGTGTATGCCGGATGATATTGTCTGCAAAATCCACGCTTTCGCATCGGCCGAATTGCGACAGGGCGGCGTTGATCTCGTCCTGATGTATGA
>DEPW01000007.1:535-1093 GCA_002358965.1 Bacteroidales bacterium UBA3382 | reverse complement strand
TGCGAATATAGGAAAAAAATGTATATTTGCATCTATGAACAATACAGGAATAAAACAGGGACTCGTTCAAAAGCAGACCCAGAAGCTTTCGCCGTTGCAGATCCAGACGATCAAACTTCTGGAACTTTCCGCTTTGGAGATGCAGCAGAGGATTCAGAAAGAGCTTGAGGAGAATCCTGTACTCGACGAAAATACGAAAAGCGAAAGCGAGGAGGAAGAACAGCCGGAGGATCTTTCGTTAGATACATATTCCGACGATGATGCAATACCCAAATACAAGACATATGTAAACAACTACGGCAAGGACGAACGGCCGCAGTACAATACTTTTTCGGTCAAGGAAAGCTTTCACCAGAGTCTTGAGCATCAGCTCGGTTACAAGGCGCTTACCGAACACGAGCGTGCCGTCGCCTCTTTCATCATAGGCAGCCTCGACGACGATGGCTATCTCCGCCGCGACCTTGAAAGCCTCGTGGACGACATGGCGTTCAAATCCGGCATCACCACGGACGAGGATGAAGTCGCCCGAATGCTCAAGGTCATACAGGAGTTCGAGCC
>DEPW01000007.1:0-518 GCA_002358965.1 Bacteroidales bacterium UBA3382 | reverse complement strand
AGGGATTTGCAGGAATGTCTGCTGCTCCAGTTGAGGGCTAAAGAGCAGACTGCGGATGTAAGGAACGCCACAGCGATATTGACCAAGTGCTATCAGGAATTCACCAAGAAACATTATTCGAAGATCATATCGCGTCTGGGCATTTCCGAGGAAGACCTCAAGGCCGCGATTTCGGAAATCGTCCATCTCAATCCGAGACCGGGCGGCTCGGTCGATGACAGTTATACCGAACAGGCGCAGCAGGTCGTCCCTGATTTCCTGCTTGAACTCAAAGACGGGGAACTCGTGCTGTCGCTGCCCCGTTTCTCGGTCCCCGAACTGAAAGTCAATTCGAAATATGCGAAAATCCTTGAAAATGCCGCAAGAAACTCTACGCGCGAAGGAAAAGAAGCGGCGATGTTCGTCAAGCAGAAGATAGATTCCGCAAAATGGTTCATCGAAGCGATCAAGCAGCGTCAGAATACTTTCCTGAGCACAATGAACGCAATTCTGAAATATCAGCACGACTATTTTATGGA
>DEPW01000113.1 GCA_002358965.1 Bacteroidales bacterium UBA3382 | reverse complement strand
TGAAAAAACAGGCGCTTGGCTCTATCCAAAAATGCTGCCAAGCGCCCGTCGCACGAAAAAACCGACAAAATGTCAGAAAGGCCGGGACCTCTCTATTCCCGCCCCTGGACGAAAGGTTTCAGGCCCTTTACGGCCTCCGCCGCCGTGATGCGTTTTCCTTCGTTGTCCAGATCTATGAGGATGTAACGGTCATTGCCCATCCCGAGCTCTTTCATGTATGAAAGCTGCCTCAGCCCGTGGCGCGTCTCGATGCGCTCCACCAAATCGCGGTGTTCCTCCTCGGTCATGGCATAGACAAGATCTACGCAGGCCTGGTCGAGTGCAAGGATGTCCGTCGAAGAAAGGATGCCCACATTAGGGGTCACGACCGGTTCGGCGGCAATCCCTTCGCAATCGCAGGACACCGACATGTTGCGCATCACATTGACATAAGTGATGTGTTTTCCGAAATAATCCACGACGGCCTTTGTGGATTCGGTCATCCTCTCCATGAATTCTTCCTTGGCTATGTCCCACTGGTCGTCCTGGCCGGGAGTCGTGTGTATCCAGGCCTTGCCTATGCGCCCGTCCGCACAGCCTATGCCGATATTCTTGTTACTGCCTCCGAAACCTCCCTGGGTATGTCCTTTGAAATGGGTCAGCACCACAAGGGAGTTGTAGTCCACGATATGGCTTCCCATGGACATGCGGTCGAACCATTTTCCTCCGACAACCGGCAGGGTCAGGGTATCCTCCTCGTCCATTATGTCTACCGGGCAGAATGTCCATCCGTTAATCTCCAATGTCTTGCGATGCTGCTCGGTAGTATAGCGGTCCCCTTCATAATAGGTATTGGTCTCCACTATTGTCGCATCAGGAAGATCCTTGGCGAGCAAAGCCTTGACCCATTCGCTCGGAATGATGTTCGGGCCGCCCGGCTCCCCCGTATGCAGCTTCACGCCCGTTGCCCCTTCGATATTGGCGCATACCTGCTCGTAAGCCCTGATAAGCCCCTCTGCGCTGAGGTCGCGTGTGAAATAAACGATGGATTCGTTGCCGGTACGCTGTTCGTAAGGCACATATCTGTTGCCGTCCCTCCCGGGGACAGGCTTCCGGCCGGAGTCTCCCATTGCAGACACCCCTGCCGCCACTGCTGTTGCTATCATAACAATAATCGCGATAATCGTAAGTTTGTTTTTCATGATGCGTCAACTGTTTAACCCTGCAAAGATACATACTTGTCCCGTCACGGCAAAACACCCTTTAAAGAAAAAATTACCATTTTTACTTATCTTTGCAGCCATGGAAAACAAGGTGACATTACGCATCATACTCAAACGCCTGCTGAAGCTGGCCGGACCTATCGTCGTCGGACAGCTCGGAGTGGTATTCGTGTCTTTTGCGGACACATTCATGGTCGGGCATTACAGCGTACAGGACCTTGCCGCGGCATCTTTCGTGAACAACCTGACGATGATCCTTGTCGTGACAGGACTCGGCTTCTCGCTCGGCCTTACGCCTCTTGTAAGCGAAGCCGAAGGCAGAGGCAACAGGATCCAGGCCGGGGCTTTGCTACGGAACGGACTCAAGGCCAACAGCATCCTTGCCGCCATAGTGTTCGTGATAATGGCCGTCCTGTATTTCAATCTCGGCAACATGGGGCAGCCGGAAGAACTGTTGCCTCTGATCAGGCCGTATTTCATAATCGTTTCGGCATCCATACTGTGCACATACATCTTCAACGCTTTCAAACAGTTCACTGACGGGCTGACCAAGACGAGCGTTTCGATGGTGGTCATCATCACGAGCAATGTGATGAATATCATCGGCAACTATGTCCTCATATACGGTAAGGCGGGCTTCCCGGAGATGGGACTCGTAGGAGCAGGAATCAGTACGCTGATAGCCAGGGTATTCACCGTAGTCGCAATGGCCGGATACATCTTCTGGAACAAGAGCCTCAGGCAATATGTCGACGGCTACAGGGATCGCGCCGCAGGCAAAGGGATGCTTCGCAATGTCGTCCGTCTCGGCATACCGATAGGTTTGCAAATGGGCATGGAGACCGCATCGTTTTCATTGGTTGTCATCCTGGTGGGAATGCTCGGGACGACCGAACTGGCAGCACACCAGGTGATGGTCACCATTTCGCAGATATGCTTCATGCTTTACATAGCCATAGCTAACGCGTCAGCCATCATGATAAGCAGTTTCAAGGGAAGGAAGATGATACGCGAAATCTCCCTGACATCCAAAGCCGCCTACCTTTCCGTACTGGGCATGACGATCATCTGCGCCGGCAGCGTCCTGCTCTTCTTCCGACCGCTGGCCTCCCTGTTCACCGAGTCGCCCGTGGTCACGGAAATGACCGTCACCCTGGCGTTGCCTTTCCTGCTGTACCAGTTCGGCGACGGATTGCAGATAGCATACGCAAATGCGCTCCGCGGCCTGCAGAAGGTAAAGCCCATATTGCCGATAGCGTTCATATCATACTTCGTAATATCAATCCCGGCAAGCTACCTGTTCGCATTCCCTCTCGGGCTCGGACTGCCAGGAATCTGGTACGGATTTCCGCTGTCGCTCACTTTCGCCGGAATATTTTATTACCTGACATACAGGAAAATGTATAGAAGACTCGCAATATGATGATCAACGAACAGGAACAACGCCGCGCGGCATTGGAAGCCATCGCGGGAAAAATGATGGTTGCGGCCCGGACGGCCCCGAAGGCGCGCGGCACCGACAATCTGCACATAGCCACGGTAACCGGGAAAGACATAGACAGGCTTTCGGCCGAAATGGCCCGAATAGGCGAACGGGACAATCTCGCCTTCTTTGTCCGCGATGCAGGCTGCGTCGCCGCATCCGAAG
>DEPW01000098.1:13433-19462 GCA_002358965.1 Bacteroidales bacterium UBA3382 | reverse complement strand
GGCGACCAGGGAATGATGTTCGGTTACGCATGTACGGAAACCGAAGATTACATGCCTCTTCCGATAGCGCTTTCGCACCAGGCGCTCAAAATCCTTGCGGACATAAGGCGCGAAGGCAAGCAGATGACCTACCTCCGTCCGGATGCCAAATCACAGTTTACGATCGAGTACGCTGAAGACGGGACTCCCCTGAAGGTGCACACCATAGTAATATCCACCCAGCATGACGAATTCATCAAAGACGATGACGCCGAAATGCAGCGCGTAATACGCGGCGATGTGGAACACATCCTGCTCCCTCGCCTCATATCCACGCTTCCCGCCGAGACAGCGGCCTTGTTCAAAGACGGTTACATACTCCATGTCAACCCTACAGGAAAATTCGTGATCGGAGGCCCTCACGGAGACACCGGCCTTACGGGCAGGAAGATCGTGGTAGACAGTTACGGCGGGATGGCAGCTCACGGAGGCGGGGCCTTTTCCGGGAAAGACTCCAGCAAGGTAGACCGCTCGGGAGCCTACGCGGCAAGATACATTGCCAAGAACATGGTAGCTGCCGGAGTAGCAGACAGGATGGTTGTGCAAATCTCATACGCCATCGGCGTGGCAAGGCCGCTGAGCATCTTCGTGGACACCTACGGCACCTCCAAGGTGAAAGAGAGCGACAGCGAAATCGCGACAAAGATAGGACAGCTCTTCGACCTGAGACCGTCGAAGATTGTGGAAAAATTCCAATTGCTCAATCCGATATACGAGCCTACCGCCGCATACGGGCATTTCGGAAGGAAGCCGTACAAGGGAAATGTCGAATTCGTCAGACCCGGAGGGGAAAAATACATCAAGGAAGTACAGTTCTTCGGCTGGGAACTTCTCGACTCGACAGAGATGATCAGAAAAGCATTCGGCATAAAAGGATAAGCCGGCCGTCCTTACGGCCGCGCCACAGATTCCGGGACCTTCTTCATTGTGCAGACACGGCGGGGAAGGGCCCGGATTTTCAATACGAAAAGCCCATCGAGCGTTTCATGTCTTTTTCCTTTATCGACTGCCTCTTGTCATATTCCCGTTTGCCTCGGGCAAGACGGATATCAAGTTTGGCATAACCGCTCTCGGATATGAAGAGCCTGGTGGCCACGATCGTCAGCCCCTTCTCCTTGACGGCGCGTTGCAATTTCCTAAGTTCCCTTTTCGTCAGGAGCAGTTTCCTGTCCCGCTTCGGGTCATGCTTGCCCCAACTCCCCCACCAATAATCCGCCACATGCATATTCTTAACGAACAATTCATTGCCCACGAAATAGCAATAACTGTCCACGAGCGAAGCTTTGCCCAGCCTTATGGACTTGATCTCCGTTCCTGTAAGCACTATGCCGGCCGTAAAGCCTTCAAGGAATTCATATTCGAATGAAGCCCGCTTATTTTTGATTTCAACCTTACTTTTAGCCTTCATAATCGTAAATTGCCTGCAAAGATACTCAAAAAACAAGAAAGGAGGATGCAAGAACACATCCTCCCAAAAATCATGAACCTTTTATTTATGAAAAATTTACCTTTTTGAAGCCGGATGGAACCGGCCTCATTGATTATGCAAATTTAATCGTTTTTTTCACCTCGTCAAAGCGCCAGCGCTTATTTTTCACAATAATTCTCATTATATTTGTCTGCCTTTATTCGGAAACACGGCATTACCATGCAAGCGGAACAAATTGCAAGGACCTATTCGGAACAGTTCCTTGGCGGCAAACACGATTTGCTGGCTATCATCGGCCCTACGGCGTCGGGGAAGACCCGTTTTGCCGTAAGCATTGCCCGTGAGCTGAACTCTCTCTGCGGTAAAGACAGGTGCACCATACTGTCTGCGGATTCCCGCCAGGTATACAAGGGCATGGACATAGGCAGCGGGAAAGACCTGGAAGAGTACGGCGAAATACCGTACAGGCTGATAGACATAGCTCCGGCAGGTGTGAAATACAACATTTTCGAATACCAAAGGGATTTTGAGAGAGAATATTCGGACATCGTCCGGAACGGAGGCATACCTGTGCTTTGCGGCGGTTCCGGACTGTACATAGAAGCGGCCACCCGCGGCTATTCGCTTCCGGAAGTCCCGCCCGACCCCGAACTCAGGGCACGCCTCGAAGGGCAGGACACCGAATCCCTGATTGCGTTGCTGGCATCGATGAAGCCCTTGCACAACTCGACCGACTACGACACGCGCAAACGCCTCATACGCGCAATAGAGATAGCCGTCTATGAGACCACGCATCCTATCGAGACAAGCCATTTCCTGCCGAAAAAGTGCCGCTATGTAGGGATTTCCGTTTCGCGCGAAGTCCGTAACGAAAGGATTGACAGGAGATTGGACTACAGGCTCGAACACGGCATGATAGACGAAGTACGCAGACTGCTGGAAAGCGGGATATCCCAGGACGATCTGATATACTACGGACTCGAATACAAGTTCGTCACCCTGTATCTTACCGGAAAGATGGACTACGCACAGATGAAAGAACGGCTCGCAATAGCGATCCACCAGTTCGCAAAGAGACAGATGACATGGTTCAGAGGCATGGAACGCCGGGGAATAGCCATCGAATGGATTGAAACAAACTGACAACCGCATATGAAACGGATACTTAAAATATCGGCGTTGATAATCGGGATTTTCGCCGTACTGCTTGCAGCCGCCGCAATTGCCGTCAACGCCATTTTCAAACCGTCAGTGATAATCGGCACTGTCGAAGATATCGCAGGAGAATATCTTGACGGGCAGCTGAGCATCAAGGACGCAGATGTTTCGATATTCAGTACTTTCCCTCATCTTTCCTTCAGGCTGGACACTGTCACAATCGACAATGCCTCCGGAACGACACTCGTATCCGCCGACAGGATATCCGTTGCGGTAAATATCAAGAAATACCTTGACGACAAAAGGATTGCCATCGAGGACCTGCAAATCGAATCCCCCTGTCTCGCCTACGCCGTCGATTCCTCCGGCATCAGCAATTGGGACGGACTGATCACGGGCACAAGGAAGGGAAACGACACGGAAGACAACGAGACGGCCATTTTCAATTCGTTAAGCAGCAGCAATTTTAAAATCCTGAACGCCACGCTGACATACGATGACATGCACAAAGGCGACTACGCATCTGTCAAAGGACTTGGCCTGACCATGCGCGGAGGGGCAGGAAAGCGCGGAGGAGGAGGACGGGCACATATCGAAGCCTCGGGAGTGACCGTCCGCTCGAACGGAATGTTTTCCATAAACGACAAGCCGGCAAGCATAAGCACAAGGATAGGATTCAAACGCGACTCGATGACATGCAGGTTTTCCGACACTGAAATCAGGATCGGAGGAATCGGTTTCGGAGGGAACGGGACCATCGCCTTCGAGAAGGGAGGCGGCATTACGGCCGACATCGATTACGGCATTGACATCAGTTCGCTGACAGAGATTCTCGAAATGATTCCGGCTGACATCATCCCGGATGCCGGTTCGGCAAATGTAAAAGGCAAGGTCACATGCCACGGAAATATAAACGGAAGATATGCCGAGGGATCTTTCCCGTTGGCGACAGGGGAATTTTCGATATCCGAAGGAGCCATCGCATACAAGGGGATGCCGGCATCGATTGAGGAACTCGACATTAAATTCGGATATGTCTTAGACCTCGACAAAGAGCAGGATTCGTTCGTCAGGCTCGACACCCTCGTCATTAAGAGCGCCGGCATCGACATCTGCGGAAAAGGATGGTTCGTAAGACTGCTCGAAGACCCGGCATTTTTCAGCCTGTTAAAAGCAGATGTGGATCTGGAACGGCTCTATGACATCTTCCCTTTTGCCGAAGGCATCGATCTCAAAGGATATATCGGCATGAATCTCGCGGCAGGTTTCAGCGCAAAGGCGATATCTGAAGGGGATTTCGGGAAAATCCGTGCCGGAGGAAGATTCGGGATAGACTCGTTAAGGATCATCGTTCCATCCGACAGCCTGTCGGTCAACATAATGCGTTTTTACGGCAGGGTCGGTTCCAACATGAAAAACGACATTTCCCTCCAAGGGCTGGACCGGCTGCGCGGGGATGTTTCCGCCGACAGCATACTCATAGTTTCCAAAAACGGCTTCAGGCTTTTCACCGACACGCTTGAGGCCAAATTCGCCACATCCCCTCTGCGCGACACCAACATGGTAGCCACAATGACTGCAGGGGCGGAAATCGGACTATGCCGGCTCTACCTGCGCGACACACTCTTCCTGGGAGCCAAGGCGCTGTCGGTAGATGCAGGCATCGAACCTGTTCCATCGCACCCGAAAATCCCGAGAGTAAAGGCACATATAGTAGCGGACTCGGTAAGGGCGAGATATGTCCATAACCGTTTCGGACTGAACGGAGCGGACATAGACATGACATTGACGAGGCTCGGCAGGAAAAAGGAAGGCCGCGCCATTTGGATACCTGCCGGGAACATCGACATGTCCGGCTTCAGGATGTTCACGCCGTCGTTCCCTGTCCGGATAGCTGCCGACAAGACCACGATAATATTCGACCGTGAAGGGATAAAGTTCGACAAAGGCCTGTTCCGCATCGGCCATTCGGACTTACAGATAAACGGAGCGATAACCAACCTGTGGCGGGGCATGTTCAAACGCGACACCATCAAGGCGGAATTGAATGTGCACTCCTACTACCTGAATGTAAACCAACTGCTCTGGGCCAACCATCTTGCAGGGAAATACGCGAGCGACGGCTCATTAAAGGAGCAGTTGGCTTCAGCCGGAGACAACATAGACAGCACTTCGGCCTTTATCGCCACAGACACCACGGCGATGGATGCCGAAGCATCGCTTTTCGTCATTCCTGAAAAATTGGATGTCACTTTCACTTCGCGCATCGACAACATGCGCTTTGCCAAGGCATACATTGAGGATTTCAAGGGAGATGTCACAATCAGGAACGGAGCCATAAAGCTCGACGAACTGTCATTTACATGCAATGCCATACGGCACATCTCCGGCAAAGCGCTCTACGCCGCAAAATCGCGCACCGAAGGATACGCCGGGTTCGAACTCAACATGGACAACATGATTGTCGACAGCGTCATCACCATGATGCCGGCACTGGACTCCCTCGTGCCGATGCTGCGTTCTCTGAAAGGGAATGTCGATGTATATCTGGCCGCCGAAACCGGCCTTGACAGCACGATGCGCATCGAACTGCCTGAACTGCGCAGCGGGATGCACATAGAAGGGCGGAATCTCACCCTGCTTGACGGAGAAACATTCGGCGAGATAGCCAAGATACTCAAATTCAAAAACAAGGAGCGCAACATCATCGACAGTGTCGCTGTGAACCTCACGGTCGAAGACGAAATGATAGAAGTGTATCCGTTCGTACTTACGATGGACAGATATGTACTTGCGGCAGGAGGGATACAACGGCTGGATTCATCTTTCGACTACCATATCTCCCTGCTCGAATCGCCTATACTGTTCAAGGTCGGCATAGACATCAGCGGCAACCTGCACGGCAAGATGAAGTACAAGATCACCAAAGCGAAATACAAGGATATCACCAAAGCCACAAGGCGGAGCCGCATCGACAGCACCGCCTTGGACATCAGGTTAAATATCAACAATATGCTTGCCCGGTGACCACTCCGGAACGCGGAACCGTAAGGGCCGCAACCATCCCCGAAGCTCTGCCGGCGACACTTGTTTCACCACGCTTTCAATGTTATTTCACCGCATGGGCGTAATGGGTAGGCTTGCTGCCTTTCGGAGGCTCGGTCTTGTCCACCGAGGCCGGCTTGCCCCATTTCAGGCTCCACACAAGAAGGACTATTCCTATGATGATGAACGGTATGCTTAACTGCTGACCGTAATTCAGGGCCAGTCCCACTTCCGATTCTACCTGAGGCTCTTTGATGAACTCGATAAGGAATCTTACTCCGAAAAGGACAATGAAGAATATTCCGAGGATGGTCCCCCTTTTCAGTTTTGCAAGCCTGTATCGGTACATCGCCATCAG
>DEPW01000098.1:13055-13395 GCA_002358965.1 Bacteroidales bacterium UBA3382 | reverse complement strand
GCCTCGTAAATCTGTGTCGGATGTTTCGGCACCGTCTCCCCCCTGAGTTCGAAGACAAACCCCCAGGGAAGGTCTGTCGGATTGCCGTAGATCTCGGAATTCATAAGGTTTCCTATGCGTATCAGCGCCCCGACGAAACAGACGACGATGCACATCCTGTCCAGGATCCAAAGAGTGTCGAAGCCGTTCTTCCTGCCATACTTGTGGGCGTACCACCACATTGCGAGGATGATGGCGATGGCTCCGCCGTGGCTTGCCAGCCCTCCTTTCCATATCATCAATATCTCCAAAGGGTGGGCCAGATAATATGCCCCGTCATAGAAGAGGCAATGTCCGAGAC
>DEPW01000098.1:0-13036 GCA_002358965.1 Bacteroidales bacterium UBA3382 | reverse complement strand
AGAAGCCACTATCATGGTGATCAAAAGTGGGTCGAGCAGAGACTGCGGAAGCCCCTCCCTTCTGAAATACCACTTGAAGATATACCAGCCCAAAACGAAACCGGCAACCCATAACAGCGAATACCACCTTACGGCAAAAGACCCGATATGGAAAATCGCGGGATCTACATTCCAGTTAATAGCAAGAAGGTCGAACATATTCTGTAAAAAATTAAATTACAACTCTTGAAAATACGCTCAGAGGCAGGTTCTTCCCGAAACCGTCGCGCAAGACGAGTTCGCCGTAATCGACTGAACGGCAACTTTTAAGTTTAAGAGCCTCTCTGACTATGGTATCCGCAAGGACGGCCGAATAACCGTTGGAATAAAGATTCAGCAACAGGAAGGAGCGTTCCTTGTCCAGAATCCCGGCCACACCCTTCATCATCTCGAAAAGCAGGTCGTCGAGCTTCCATTTTTCCCCGTCAGGCCCATGGCCGTAGGCCGGAGGATCGAGGATTATCCCTTGATATCTGTTTCCCCGTTTCATTTCGCGTTTTACAAACTTCAGAGCATCCTCTACGACCCATCTGATATTGTCAAGCCCGCTGCGCTGCATGTTGTCACGGGCCCAGGTGACTACCTGGCGCACCGAATCGAGATGGACCACATCCGCCCCGGCACACTTTGCGGCCAACGAGGCCGCGCCCGTATAGGCGAAAAGGTTCAGCACCCTCACAGGAGAGCCGTTTCCGGCAGCCTCCCGTTCGGCAATGATATCGGAAGTCTGCTTGAAAATGAATTCCCAATTGGGGGCATGCTCAGGAAAGACTCCGACATGCTTGAAGGACGTCAGTCCCAAACGCAACCTGAAAGCCAACCTGCCGCAATTGGCCGACCTGTAGGCTATCTCCCATTGTCCGGGCATCTTCGGTCCATTGTGCCATGTGCCGCTATCTTCCTTGCCTGCCTTCCCGAATCCGGCCCCGGTCTCGAAACAAGTGTCCTGCCGGGCATACCAATCGCTTTCAGACAGAGTCTTGTCCCATAAGGCCTTGGGCTCGGGACGGCGGATGACATATTTTCCGAATCTCTCCAGTTTCTCAAATCCGCCTGAATCTATCAGTTCATAATCTTTCCATTGGGACGAAAGGGACTCCAACAACATATCATCTGCATCTTTAACCGCCACAAAGATACTATTTTTTCTTCAGACGGATTTCAACATCGTCGGATTTGAATGCCCCGTTGTACCAATTGCCGTCTCCTTCCTCTATCCGATATACCTCCAGATCGAGGCTGTCGGATGCAAACTCTCCCCCATTGTCGGGTCCGTCCACATCGGTAAAATAGACTCGCACCTTTTCAAGGCTGAAACCTCCCAACAGCTCGTCCAGGACGAACTTCCCGGAAACCGAAGTAGTGTCGGTCTCATAAGGGTTGTCGGGGTGTTCAAGGGACACCTTGATGCCCGGAACAGGATTAGAGTCCTCGTCCATCACCTTTCCGTTAAGCTGATAACGGACAGTGGGACAACCGTATTCGCACACATAGGTGCCGTCGTCGAAACACGCCTGGGGTATGCCGAACAGCGAAACAAGGAAGAATTTTGAAATGGCAGCCAATAATTTTCTCATAATATGTTTTTTTGTCAAAGATATGCATTTTATTTCAATCTGTCCATGTGGCAGAACAGCAGTTTTCCCTCATCCGTACGCAGATGCATGCCTCCTCCGAGACAGTATTTGAAAAATTTGCAGTCCCCGCATTGGTCTTTGCGCATCCAGGAACGGTCCCGGTAAGGCAGGAAACGGTTTTCCCAGACATCCACGAAATCGTCTTCGTAAATATTTCCCTGATGGTAATCGCTTCGGATGCTCGCACACGCTGAAATCGAGCCGTCAGCGAGCACTGAAGCCACGGAAACCCCTGCATGGCAGGTATATATGCCGTCTCTCACCTTGCCCTCGTACGGCCCGAGAAAGCCTTCGCAGGCATAGCTGGCCTTGATCTTCCCCTCTTTGCGCGTCTGCACTATGAAATCGAGCAATTGGCGGAATTGCCCATTGTCTATCTGAAGTTCAGGGTCATCCGCAGCACGCCCAACCGGAAAGACGGTGAAAAGCCGCCAGTTTTTAAGCCCCAAAGAAACGAGATAATCGCGGAACTCCCTTAGCCTTGGAAAATTGCGCTTGTTTACACAGGTTACGACATCAAACGCTATGGACGGCTCCGCCGCCATCATCCTTACAGCAGCATCGGCATAGACGAAGCCTCCCTCGACGCCTCGCATCCAATCATGGTCTTGCTGGAAGCCGTCAAGGCTTATCGTCGCGGAGTTCAGGCCTGAAGCCAAAAGGGAATCGAACTTCCTGTGGGTCATGAGCCTTCCGTTGGAAACCATCCCCCATGCGAAACCGAGCCTGTAGATTTCCTTTCCGCATTTTTCAAGATCAGGTCTCATCAACGGCTCTCCCCCGGTTATCACTACCATTATCTTGTGAGGGTCATAAGTCTCCGCCACCCGTTCAAGCACTTTGCGGAAGTCTTCGAAAGGCATGTCGGGAACAACCGACGACACTTTGCAGTCGCTTCCGCAATGGCGGCAGCGCATATTGCATTTGAGGGTACACTCCCAAAAGAGCTGCCTTAATTCGTGCTTTCTTACAGTCTCTTCGGATACCTGCCGGAAAAGCTCCAACATCAGTCTGTTCTTCAGTCCGAGCCTCATAATTCATTACGCTTCAGATACACATCTATATCGTCCGAGACATATCCTCCCGCGTACCATCCGTCTGCCTTCTCGACCTGATGCGAACCGATAATGAGGCTGTCCTTGAGATATTCGCCTCTGTTGTCAGGCCCGTCGGTGTCTTCGAAAACGACCTTCAGTTTTTCAGGAAAATCGGACACGATCACTTTTTCCTCAAATTTGAAATTTCCCGAAGCGTCGGTCGTGGTTTCGAGTATGAACGACGACTCGTTTTCTGGCATCTCTTTTACGGTGACACGGATGTCCTTTATCGGCAAGGAGCCTTCGTCCATTACTTTCCCTTTGAATTGGTAATCGGCGGAAGGCGAACCGTACATGACACAGGAAGTCTGGGTAATCCCGAACAATGTGACAAGAATGAATCTTGAAATTGCGGCAAGTATGCGTTTCATGACAAATCCTCCAAAAGTTTTGCGCATAATAGATGCACCAATGTCGTGCAATGTTGCAATAATAGTAAAGAAAAAGAAGGATCCGATTGCAAAAACGAACCCTTCCTTCATGGAACTTTCCGCCGGAGCGGCTGCTATCCGCAATGGAAATATGTCTTGACTATCTCCGATACCAACGAATTGTCTTTCTTCGCCTTCGCCGCCAGTTCACGGTCATCGTACGCCTTCAGGCGAGCTACTACGCCGTCGATCATTTCAGGACTGAAGACATCGTACTTCTCGTAATATCCGCGCTGCTTAAGCAGGCAATCCGCAGATTCCGAGCAATTTGCCGGAAGATGCTCGAGAGCATCCGCCTTTGCTGCATTCTCCGCCTTGTGTATATCGACATCGACATAGCACCTCTGAGCTATTTCGAGTGCATTGTCGAGTTCGAAACCGGTCCTTACCGCTACGCAGAGGCTTGCAAGCAACTGGTAAATATCGGCAGAAGCATCAGGAGAACGCATTTCGACTGTCTGCTTTTCCGGATGTGCCCTATGGTCGGCCTTCTCAAGCGGATTTGCCTCCACGCACATGTCCTTTGCGGCTGTCCAACCCAGCGGCACCCTGACGAGCACCGAGCGGTTCCTGTCACCCCAGCAGACATTCGTAGGTGCTTCCTGATGAGGCACAAGTCGGAAATACGAGGTCGGCACCTTGTTGCCGAAAGCCGTAATCGAAGGTGCGAGCACCATCATTCCGGCTATTGCCTTGCGTGCATCCTGGGAAAGCTTGCCGTTGTCGAGCATCATGTTGACACCGTCTTTGACGATCTTCATGTGTATATGCATCCCCGAACCTGCTTTGCCGACAGTGATTTTCGGAGCGAAAGTGACTTCGTAGCCGTAACTGTGGCCGAGATTCCTGATAATCCATTTTGCGAGCATCAACTGGTCGGCAGCCTGTTCTGCCGGAACCGGAAGGAACTCTATCTCGTTCTGCTCGTATATCATGGAACCTTCGGTAAAATTGCCGACTTCGTTATGGCCGTACTTTATAGATGCCCCGGTAGAAGCTATGCAGTACATGCATTGCGTACGGAAATCCTCGAATTTCGAGAACGGAGCCGACTCGTGATAGCCTCTCTGGTCTTTTGCCGGATACATGCCGTCATCTTCGGCAATCACATAGTATTCGAGCTCTCCCATGGCATGGAATTCCATGCCTGTGGTCTTCCTGAACGCCTCGCAGGCTTTCCTGAGCGTGTATTCAGGACTGCTTGCAAGCGGTTGCCCGTCTTTGTTGAAATACGAGCAAAGCATGGTGACAGTAGGAATCTCCGCAAACGGATCGACAAAAGCTGTACGGAAACGCGGCAGGACATAAAGGTCGCTGCTGCCTGCCTCTATGAAGGAAAAGAGGCTTGAACCGTCCACCCTTTCACCGCAAGTCAGGATAGTGTCAAGGTATTCTTCATTGTTGATGACGAAATTGAGTGTCTTCAGTCTCCCGTCTTCGGCAGGATACATGAAGTTGACCATCCGGATTTCGTTTTCCTTGACAAACTTAATAATGTCTTCCTTGGTAAAATCCTCGGAAGACTTATTAAGATATGTCACTATTCTATTGGGATTCAATGAAATTTTCCTGTCCATCACTTAATCCTTTTAAATCAGGCCAGATACTATTCCGCTTTGTCCTCTGCGCCGGCAGCCTGGGTCTCGGCCGCTTCCTGCTGAAGCGGAGCCTGCTCCTGAGCAGATTTCTTCGAACGGCTGCGACGCGTGGTCTTCTTCTCGGCTTTCTTTTCAGGAGAAGCCATAGCCGCCTCGTTGAAATCCACAAGTTCGATGATAGCCATTTCGGCCGCATCGCCCTTACGGAAACCTATTTTCAATATACGAGTATATCCGCCCGGACGGTCAGCTATTTTAGGAGCTATGTTACGGAACAATTCCGTAATGGCTTCCTTCTGTTTGAGATAGCTGAATACTATACGGCGCGAATGCGTCGTATCCTCTTTGGACTTGGTTATAAGAGGTTCTACATACATCCTCAAAGCCTTCGCCTTTGCCAAAGTGGTAGTAATCCTTTTGTGGAGGATAAGCGAAGTAGCCATATTCGCAAGCATCGCTTTGCGGTGTCCGCTTTTACGGCCCAGATGATTGATTGCTCTATTGTGCCTCATAATTATTATTAATGTGTTTCTTTACTTCAATATTGTACTTACTAACATCCATTCCGAATGAAAGATTCCATTTTTCCACGAGAAGATCTATTTCATTCAGCGATTTCTTTCCGAAATTCCTGAATTTCATCAATTCGCTCCTCTGGTACGAAACCAGATCGGCGAAAGTCTCGATATTAGCCGCCTTCAAGCAGTTGAACGCCCTGACTGACAATCCCATGTCTGCAAGTTTGGTCAACAGGAGATGGCGCATGCGGAGTGAATCCTCATCAAGCGGCTGCTCCTCGCTTTCAACGGCCGTTTCCAAAGCTATCTTTTCATCAGAGAACAGCATGAAATGATATATGAGTATCTTTGCCGCCTCTTTCAAAGCCGACTTTGGTGAAATCGAACCATCGGTAGTGATTTCGAGAGTCAGTTTGTCATAGTCGGTCTTCTGTTCGACACGCCACGGATCCACTATCCAGTTCACATTCTTGATAGGGGTGAAGATGGCATCGATAGGCAAAGTGTCCACAGGGGCGTTCGGGTCGCGGTTTTCTTCAGCCGGAACGAAACCCCTTCCCTTGCTTACCACGATGTCGATGACAAGCTTTACTGAAGGCTCCATCGAACAGATGTGCAGTTCGGGATTCAACACTTTGAATGATGAAAGTGCGTTGGAAATATCTTCTGCGGTAAATTCCTGTTTTCCGCTTATCGTAATCGTGGCCACCTCTCCGTCTTCAGTCTCCACCATCCTCTTGAAACGCACCTGTTTCAGATTGAGGATGATATCCTGAAGGCCTTCAATAACGCCGGGGATGGTGTCAAATTCGTGTGTCACCCCGGCTATCTTGATAGAAGTGATGGCAAAACCCTCTAATGACGACAATAAGATACGACGGAATGCGTTACCGATTGTCTGTCCGTATCCCTGTTCAAGAGGACGGAATTCAAAACGGCCAAAGGTATCGGTTGCGTCGAGCATTATTACCTTATCCGGTTTTTGAAATGCTAAAATTGCCATATTTTCTTAATTTTTAGTGTTTTGCCCTTTTATCTTTTATTTAGAATACAACTCGACGATAAGCTGTTCATTGATGTTCTCAGGAATTTCTTCCCTTATCGGATAGTTAAGGTACTTGCCGGAAAGCTTTTCAGGGTCGAACTCGATCCATGAATACTTTGCCCTTGCGGATGCCAGCGAATCCTGAATGACTTCCAGGCTCTTCGAACGCTCGCGTACTGCTACTACATCTCCCGGCCTTACAAGTGCGGAAGGTATGTTGCAGACTTCGCCGTTCAAAGTTATGTGGCAGTGTGAAACGAGCTGTCTTGCTGCCGGACGCGACGGTGCGATACCCATCCTGTACACGATATTGTCGATTCGCGATTCAAGGAGCATGAGGAGGTTTTCACCCTTGACGCCTTTCATCTTCGAGGCTTTCTCGTAAGTATTGCGGAATTGTCTTTCGAGCAGTCCGTAAGTGTACTTCACTTTCTGCTTTTCCTTGAGCTGGATACCGTACTCGGAAATCTTTTTACGCTTCCTGGCCAAGCCGTGCTGTCCCGGAGGATAATTTCTCTTTTCAAAATCTTTATCCGGTCCAAAAATAGGCTCTCCGAACTTGCGGGCTATCTTAGTCTTAGGCCCAATATATCTTGCCATATTAAATTACCTTTTTAAAAACATTAATTAAGAAATTATACTCTACGACGGCCTTTAGGGCGGCAACCGTTATGAGGCATAGGGGTTACATCGATGATCTCGGTCACCTCGACACCTGCGGTATGTATGGTACGGATTGCGGACTCGCGTCCCTGTCCCGGACCTTTGACATAAGCCTTGACTTTGCGCAAACCAAGGTCATAAGCCACTTTTGCAGCTTCAGCAGCCGCAACCTGAGCGGCATACGGAGTGTTTTTCTTGGAACCCCTGAAACCGCATTTACCTGCTGACGACCAACTGATAACCTGGCCGACGCTGTTGGTTATCGTAATGATCACATTGTTGAAAGTCGAAGATATGTGGGCCTGGCCGTAAGCATCGACTTTTACAACCCTCTTTTTATTTGCTGTTCCTGATTTCTTTGCCATAATAAGCTGCTATTTACTATTTGGTTGCTTTCTTCTTGTTAGCGACAGTCTTCTTCCTTCCTTTCCTTGTACGGGCATTGTTCTTGGTACTTTGTCCGCGGACAGGAAGTCCTATACGATGACGGATACCCCTGTAACAACCGATATCCATGAGTCGTTTGATATTCAGCTGTATCGCTGAACGGAGCTCACCCTCGATCTTGTACTCTTGGGCAATCTTAGCACGGATGGCGGCAACCTGTTCGTCATTCCAGTCGCCAACCTTCGTGTCGAAATCAATACCGAGTTCGGAAAGTATCTTCCTTGAAGAACTGCGGCCTATTCCGAAGATATAGGTCAAGCCTATCTCTCCTCTTTTATTCTTAGGTAAATCTACACCGGCTATACGTGCCATAATATACTCTACTTTTAATTTTTACAGTTTAAATATTATCCTTGGCGCATCTTGAATTTAGGGTTCTTCTTGCAAATGATGTACAAGCGGCCTTTACGCTTTACTATCTTACAATCTTCGCTGCGCTTTTTAATGGATGCCTTTACTTTCATTTTTTTCTGATTTTATTTGTATCTGAAAGATATTCTTCCTTTTGTTAAATCATAAGGTGACATTTCGACACGCACCTTGTCTCCTGGCAGGATCCTGATATAATGCAATCTCATCTTACCGGAAATGTGTGCTATGATTACATGGCCGTTATCCAACTCGACTCTGAACATCGCATTTGACAAAGCCTCTATAATCACACCGTCTTTTTCTATTGCTGCTTGTTTTGGCATACAAATATCACTCTTTTAATTTAATCTTGTTTGTTATTTTCAATATAGTCGAAGGTTGACAGTACATCCGCCCGGCCTTTATGGATAACAACCGTAAGTTCGAAATGGGCGGCGTTCTTCCCGTCAAGAGTATGGACACCCCAACCGTTGGAGTTCAGGTATACATCGCGCTTCCCGGCATTTACCATCGGTTCGATGCATATGACCATACCGTCTCTGAGCCTTACGCCGTTCCCGCGCCTTCCGTAATTCGGAACACCCGGGGCTTCGTGCATGTTCTTCCCTATTCCGTGTCCTTCGAGTTCCCTTACGATGGAATATCCGAAAGACTCTACATACGATTGTACCGCGTATCCTATGTCACCGGTACGATTCCCATCGATTGCCTGCTCGATACCTTTGTACAACGATGCCTTCGTCACATCCAAAAGCCTGCGGTCTTCGGCGGAAATCTCGCCACAGGCGAAAGTATACGCCGAATCTCCGCAATAGCCCTTGTAAGTCGTACCGCAGTCCACAGACACTATGTCGCCTTCCTTCAGCCTGTAATCGGAAGGGAAGCCGTGGACTATCACATCGTTGACAGAGATACAGAGAGAGAAAGGATAACCCTCATAACCGAGGAAACAAGGTACGGCGCCATGATCGCGTATGAAAGTCTCTGCTATCCTATCCAACTCTAAAGTGGTCACACCCGGGATAACATTCTTACCGACTTCCGCCAGCGTCTTGGAGACGAGGATGGCGTTTTCACGCATCAGCTCGATTTCTTCCGTACTCTTCGATCTTATCATCGCTTCTGCTATACATCAATCGTTTTACATTCCCGAACGCCCCTGGAGACGGCCGGTCTTCATCAATCCGTCATAATGACGGCTCAAAAGATGGCTCTCGATCTGTGTCAAAGTATCGAGAATGACACCCACAAGAATCAACAACGAAGTACCGCCGTAAAAACTTGCGAACTGGTTGTTGATACCGAGAATCCTGGCAAATGCCGGCAATATCGCTACTATCGCAATGAATACCGAACCCGGCAGAGTGATACGGTCCATTATCGAACCGATGTATTCGGCTGTCTTCTTTCCAGGTTTGACACCAGGGATGAAGCCATTGTTCTGCTTGAGGTTTTCCGCAATCATGGTAGGGTTGATGGTAACCGAGGTATAGAACCATGTAAACGCTATCACCAGAATCGCGAAAATGAAATTGTACCAGAATCCGTTATAGTCTCCCAAAACCGCTGCAAGACCTCTCGTTGCATCGAAACGGCCGAAAATCAACGGGAAGAGCATCAGCGCCTGGGCAAAGATAATCGGCATGACACCGGCAGCATTGACCTTCAAAGGCAGATACTGGCGCTGTCCGCCGTACTGTTTGTTGCCTACAATCCTCTTGGCATACTGTACAGGGACTTTCCTGACAGCCTGCACGAGAGCTATCGTTGCAATGAATACGAAGAAGAGAAGCACGAACTCTACGATAAGCAGCAGGGCGCCTCCGAGATTCGTAGTCGAGAACTTCGAACCTATCTCGGCCACAAGCGCATACGGAAGCCTTGCGATAATACCGACCATGATTATCAAAGAGATACCGTTGCCTATACCCCTGTCCGTAATCCTTTCGCCCAGCCACATCACGAACATTGTTCCGCCTATGAGGATCAATGTGGCAAGGAAATTATACCAGAAAGCCGACATGCCGAGGTTGTTGATGGCAAGGAAAGCCGACTCCGGAACCTGCGTATGGAGGTTTGCCAGGTATGCAGGACCCTGGATAAGGAGTATGATGATAGTCAGCACCCTTGTCATCTGATTCATCTTCCTCCGTCCGCTCTCACCCTCTTTCTGAAGCCTCTGGAAATAAGGCACCATTACTCCGAGAAGTTGAATCACGATAGATGCCGAGATATAAGGCATGACTCCAAGCGCAAATATCGAAGCATTACCGAAAGCACCACCGGAGAACATGTTCAGCAAGCCGACAAGTCCTTCCGAAGAAGCGCTCTGGAGTGTGGCCAGCTGTGCGGGATCGATACCCGGAAGCACGATGAAACTTCCAAGACGGTAAACGAGCAGCAAAAGGAGAGTGTAACCTATCCTTTTGCGAAGCTCTTCGATCTTATATATGTTTTTTATAGTCTGAATCAACCTTCTCATTATGCACTGATTAGATTGTGGTTACTTTACCGCCGGCTTTTTCTATCTTCTCGATTGCGGACTTAGAGAAAGCGTGCGCAGTCACTTCGACTTTGGCCGTAAGATCTCCGGTACCGAGTATCTTCACGAGTTCGTTCCTTCTGGCGATACGGTACTGTGCAAGCACTTCGAGATCGATTACCGAAAGGTTGTAAGTCTCGGCAAGCTTCTGAAGCTTGTTGACATTTACGGCAACATATTCCACTCTGTTGATATTATTGAATCCGAATTTCGGAAGGCGCCTCTGTATAGGCATCTGACCTCCCTCGAAACCAATCTTGCGTGAATATCCTGAACGAGCCTGCGCTCCTTTGTGACCACGGGTAGAAGTTCCGCCATGTCCGGAACCCTCACCGCGACCGATCCTCTTTGTCCTTCCTTTAGAACCGGGAGCAGGTTGCAAATTGTGCAGTTTCATTTATTGTCCTCCTTTGAATTAGATTTCTTCGATTTTAATCAAATGGCGTACTTTCTCAATCATGCCAGAAATGGCAGGAGTGCACTCTACTTCCACGCTATGGTTGATCCTATGCAAGCCGAGAGACACGAGATTGGCAATCTGCCTCTTAGTAGCACCGTTCTTACTTTTGACTTGTGTAATCCTTACTTTAGCCATTTTCCGATCCTCCTAACCTTTAAATACTTTACTCATAGGTATGCCGCGGAGGCCGGCTACCGTATAGGCATCCCTCATTTCGGCAAGTGCGGCTACAGTCGCCTTCACGAGGTTGTGAGGGTTGGACGAGCCTTTGGATTTAGCCAACACATTGCGGATTCCGACAGATTCGAACACCGCGCGCATAGCACCGCCGGCCTTTACTCCGGTACCAGGGGCTGCCGGTTTCATGAACACTTTTGCGCCTCCGAATTTGAATTCCTGCTCATGAGGAATGGTTCCGTTAAGGACAGGGACCTTTACCAAGTTTTTCTTTGCATCCTCGACTCCTTTCGAGATAGCCGTAGTCACTTCGTTAGCCTTACCGAGGCCGTAACCGACCACGCCGTTTTCGTCGCCGACAACCACTATGGCAGCGAAACTGAAGTGGCGGCCGCCCTTGGTCACTTTGGTAACCCTCTGTATTGCGACCAATCTGTCTTTCAATTCAAGCTCAGATGTCTTTACTCTTTTGATATTGGTATTTGTCATAATCATTTAGAAAATTAGACCGCCTTCACGGGCAGCATCGGCCAAACTTTTAACTCTTCCATGATAAAGGTAACCTCCCCTGTCGAAAGAGACAGTCGTGATACCTTTTGCTATTGCGCGCTCGGCTATAGCCTTACCTACGACAGCAGCCACTTCCTTACCGCTCTTTCCGGAACATGATTCGACAAGCTGTTTGTCCGTAGACGATGCTGCGGCAAGCGAAAAGCCTTTGGTATCATCTACTATCTGGACATAGATATGCTTGTTGCTTCTGAAAACGACCATCCTCGGCCTTTCCGGAGTACCGTTCACGATCTTGCGTATACGGTAATGTATCCTTTTTCTTCTTTCTATCTTATTAAGTGCCATAATACTGTCTCCTATTATTTAGCGCTTGCCGATTTGCCGGCTTTACGACGAAGTTGTTCACCAACGAACTTGATACCCTTACCCTTATAAGGTTCAGGCGCACGCAGCGAGCGGATCTTGGCCGCCACCTCGCCCAAAAGCTGTTTGTCGTGGCTCTTAAGGACGAGTATCGGGTTAGCACCTTTCTTTACCGCTTCGGCTTCAGCCTTGATTTCAGGAGGGAGCATGAAATGGATATCATGCGAATAACCGAGAGAGAATTCGAGCACCTGGCCTTTTACTTCTACACGGTAACCTACGCCGACCAGCTCTTGCCTGATAGTAAAGCCCTCTGAAACGCCCACGACCATGTTGTGGATCAGAGCGCGGTACAGACCGTGCATCGAGCGGTGCCTTGGCATATCGGTAGGACGGGACAATGTAACAGTGTTACCCTCTACCTTGACAGTAATGTCCGGATTGACCTGAAGTGACATTTCCGTCTTCTGAGGTCCTTTAACCTTGACCAGATTGTCGGAGCCCACCTCTACGGTAACCCCTGCTGGAAGGTGTACAGGTAATTTTCCTATTCTTGACATCTTTATCTACTTTAAAAAATTAATAAACATAACAAATGAGCTCGCCTCCGACATTCAGTTCCCTTGCCTTCTTGTCGGTCATCACACCTTTCGATGTGGTAAGGATGGCTATACCCAAGCCATTGAGGATTCTCGGAAGCTTCTCTACGGAGGCATAACGCCTCAGGCCCGGAGTCGAAATCCTGGCAATCTTCTTGATGGCCGGTTTCTTGGTTTCGGGATGATACTTGAGGGCTATCTTGATTGTGTTGTAAGGAGTGCCCTCCACCACTTTGTATGTGAGGATATAGCCTTGGTCGAACAGAATCTCGGTAATAGCGAGTTTCATCTTCGAAGAAGGAATCTCCACAACTTTGCGGCCTGCAAGGTACGCATTGCGTATCCTTGTCAAATAATCTGCAATTGGATCAGTCATATTAATTTGTTTTTGTAACAATACCGACGCGTGCGCGTCCGATATCCAATGTTTATAAATAATTGTTAATAAGAATTACCAGCTTGCTTTCTTTACGCCCGGTATGAGTCCGTTGCTTGCCATTTCACGGAACTGAATACGGCTGATGCCGAACTGGCG
>DEPW01000153.1 GCA_002358965.1 Bacteroidales bacterium UBA3382 | reverse complement strand
ATAAACCAGAGGGAGAAAGGCAAGCTCCGCCGTATCGAGCAGGTAATCAAGAAAGAATTCACAAGACTCCCTATCCCGAGCGCAAGGGAAATCTGCGAAAAGCAGCTCCTCCACCTCATAAACGGAATCAATGCAGTGGAAGTGCGCAAGGACCTCTACAGTTTCCAGCAGCTCATCAACGAACAGTGGAGCGAGATTCCTAAGGAAGAACTGATTGAAAAAATGCTCTCATACGAATTCAACCGTTTCTTCGACTACTACCGCAAGGCCAAGGACATAAACATTACCGACAAGCCGGAAGGCAAAAAATCTTCGATAAGAAAAGACGAGGATACGGGCAAAGATCGCGGAAGGGGCAGAAGGGAATCGAGAAAGCAGAAAGAGAAGAACTTCGAGCTTGGAAAATGCGAGGACGGCTTCAGCTGGGTGCGCGTTAATCTCGGATACAAGCACAAGGTCACTCCGAGGCTAATAATCGACATCATGAAAGAATGCGGCGCCAACAAAAAGGACGTGGGGAGGATAGAAATAACCAACGAATGCCTCTTCGCCGCAGTCAAGAGCAATATCGCCGGCTACGTGGCTTCCGAAATCGACGGGGCTACATACCGCAGGCACAAACTCAGGGCAGACATCTGGAAATAAGAAACAGCTTCTAAGGATGCCTGCCGGTTTTCCCGACTTTCAGGGCAGTTTTAAAACCCCGGAAGCGACATGAAAAGCGGAGGGAGCAGGAGGAGGAAACCTATCGCAAGAAGCACGAGGATGAATTTCCACACCCATCTGAACCACTTGGCGTAAGGAATACGGGCAACGGAAAGGGCAGCAAGCAACACTCCGGAACAAGGCGTTATCATATTGGTAAAACCGTCTCCGAACTGGAATGCGAGCACCGTTGCCTGCCTTGACAGGCCTATGAGATCCGCGAACGGGGCCATTATCGGCATGGTAAGGGCCGCTTTAGCCGAAGCGGACGGAATCGCCAGATTGATAACGGCCTGTATGCCGTACATCGAAGCGAGGGCACCTGTCTTGCCCGAACCGTCAAGCCCTTCCTCAAGGGAATGCAGCACGGTATCGATTATGCGCCCGTCTTCCAATATCGCTATTATTCCTGCGGCAAGTCCGATGACAAGGGCCGCGGAAAATATGTCTTTCGCTCCCGACATGAATTCCTTTACTATATTGTCCGGCGAATAGCCGGCCGAGAATCCCGATGCTATGGCCAAAGCTAAAAACAGGGCGGATATTTCTGTTATATACCAACCATAACCCATCACTCCTATCACGAGAAACACGATGGTGAAACCGAGAAGATTCAGTATGAATGCCCTGGAGGAAGCCTTCAAGGCAAATACCGAAGATATGGCAAACAGGCCGGCAGCAACCCACATCAGCCACGGGGCATGATATTCGGCTTCTCCGATGGTAATCGTACACGAATGCGCGTAAAAGGCTGAAAACAGCAGTACGGAAACCAGAATGAGGGCGAACACCGCCCAGGCACGGAATCCGGCCCTGCTTTCCCGGACCTCACCCGCCCCGTCCGAAGCGACATTTCCATTGCACCTTTCCCTCCAGTAGCTGTCCGCCTCATACATTATCGAACGCGAAGGCTGTTTCTTCACACGGGCGGCATACCAAAGCACAAAGGCTATCGCAAAGACCATGAGCACGACCCAGCAGAATGTCCGGTACTCTATTCCCGAAAACAGAGGCAGACCTGCCATATCCTGCGCTATGCCTATGGTGAAAGGATTGAGCATCGCACCGGCAAAACCGACATGAGCAGCGAGATATACCATGCAGACCCCTACTATCGAATCGTAACCGAGCGATATCGCGAGAGGTACGACTATCACGATGAAGGCGATAGTCTCCTCGCTCATCCCGAAGACTGCACCGAATACGCCGAAGAGCAGCATAATCAACACAATCACTATATTGCCCACACCTATTTTCCTGAAAAACGCATATTTTTCCAGTCCTCTGGCGAAACCGATAAACCCCATTATGCCTCCGTCCACGGCCCTGGTGCTGTTAACCACCCAAAAGGCTCCGCCTATGATAAGCACGAAGACTATTATTCCGGCCTGCCCCGTAAAACCTGTAAAAAGGGCCGAAAACACCTGCCAGGTCTGCGGAACGGACTGGATTTCACGGAACTCCAGCATCTCGCTACCGTCCGGGGCGACAGACTCCACATATTCGCCTCCCGGCACGAACCATGTGGCGACGGCACACAGGATAATGATGGAAAATATTATTACATACGTATTCGGAATTTTCAATTTTTTCAAAAAGCCGCCCATATTATAAAGATGTCTCCTCCTATATTTTCTTGTAAAGATATGGATAAAATCAGTCTCTTTGCTAACTTCGCGTAAAATTATTGGAGACAAAAAGATGAAAACGATTTACGGAGGACTTGAAAACGAATTTTCAGACTATTCCGGAGCGGCCATAGCCGTACTTCCGGTACCATACGACGGAACAAGCACATGGATTAAAGGAGCGGACAAAGGGCCGGAAGCCTTGCTCGAAGCCTCCGCCAATATGGAACTCTATGATATAGAAACGGATTCGGAGGTATACACCAAAGGCATAGCTACCGTAGAGCCTGTTACTGAAGCATCTTCTCCGGAAGCCATGTCGGCAGAGGTTGAAAAACGTGTCGGCAAACTCCTCGATGACGGAAAATTCCCCGTACTCATAGGCGGCGAGCATTCGGTAAGCATCGGAGCGTTCAGGGCCTTTGCAAAACGTTATGAAAGGTTTTCGGTGCTCCAGCTGGACGCGCACTCCGACATGCGCAGCGAATACGAGGGCTCGTCACACAACCATGCATGCGTGATGGCAAGGGCGAAGGAATCGGCCACATCGATAGTGCAGGTAGGCATCCGCAGCTCCGCTTCAGAAGAGTACGACAACATAATACCGGAAAGGATTTTCCATGCCCATGAACTCCGTTATGACGACGAATGGATCGACCGGGTATCGTCCCTGCTCGAAAACGACGTATACATAACCATCGACCTGGATGTATTCGACCCTTCGATAATGCCTTCCACCGGAACTCCCGAGCCTGACGGCCTGTATTACAGGGAAGTCCTCGACCTGCTCACCCTCATCAACGAGAACCACAACATAATAGGCCTGGACGTAGTCGAACTCTGCCCTAACAGTATCAACAAAGCCCCGGATTTCCTTGCGGCCAAACTGATTTATCAATTCCTGAGCCTCAGGTTCCGATGAAAACCGTATATGCCATAATATTTTTCCTGCTCATGCAACCGGCAGCCATCCTGCACTGCCGGCAAGTAGATTCGACGGCTGTCATGTCCGGAATTCAGGGAGCGGACATGACATTGTACGCAATCTGGACAAAGAACAAGGACTTCGAAAAAGAAAAAGCCATCGACTGTGCGGAACTGTTCCTGTCGAGAATAGACACCTCGGCGCACAATATCTATCTCGCACACATGTATGACTACGTTTCACAATGGTATGAGTTTGAAGAATGCCTGTTCAGCAAGGCCATATCCTACAGGGAAGGCTCGCTGCGCCAATATACGGCCATCGGCGACACGCACTCACAGGCAATGAGCGAAAGCATACTCGGAAGGCTTTATTACAAAAAAGGTCTGTACCATAAAGCCCTCGAATACACCTACAGCGCCATGGAGCTGTTTACAAAGACAGGATCCCAAAAAGACATAATGGACTGCAACATGATGCTCGGCGCCATTTACAAGATATGCAACGACATAGAAAAATCGGACAAATGCTATCAGGAATACGCACTGCTGGCCGAAAAACTCAACGACAGCCTCGGGATGGCGAAAAGCATCAACAACATGGCGGCCCTGTCTTTCAACACCGGCGATACGGCAAGGGCGATAAGGCTGCTGCTCCAGGCAATCGACTATTCCGAAAATATCGCCGACACCGAGGAACTCTGCTCGATATATCTGAATACGGCCCTCACCTACATACACATGGGGCTTTACGAAAAGGCCGAATCATGCCTCGAACGTGCCCGTCCGCTTTCCAACGGCATATATGAAAAAGGATGCTGGTACGCCGTATACGGGCAATTATACTATAACAAGGACGAAAAAGCCAAGGCTATCTCATACTTCAACAAGGCGATAGAAGAGTACGGGAAAGGCGAATTCGACCGGAGGATTTCCCAACTTTATGAAATACTCAACTACCTTTACCAGTCTTCCGGAGATACGATAAACGCCTACGCATGCCTGCAAAAGATGTACGACTACTGGACACCAGAATCCAACAATGAAATCATGATCGAACTTTTCCGCGCCCGCGAAGAGATTGCCATGAATTCAAAAGAGATGCTCTTGAAAAAAGAAAAAGACAGAACGAAAGCCACAATCCTGACATCCGTTTCATGCACAATCATCCTCATACTTTCCATCATACTGGTAATGAAGAAGAAGACATACGAAATCAAAAACAGGGAAGTTGCCGTCAAAAGCCAGCAAAGGATTACGGAGGAAAGGAAAATGTACTATCTGAGGATGGACAACATCATAAACAAAGCAATACACGACCTCTTGAAAATATGCCAAGGGATTAAGAACGGGAAAACACGTGAAGAGATAATGGGGGTCTGTACGGAACTGTCCGAATCCAACAACAAGGACAACATGGAGGATATGGGCAACTTTATGTACGAATTCGACAATGATTTTTACAGGAAATTGAAAAAACAATATCCTTCGCTGACGGTCAACGAAAGCAGAATCTGCGTTCTCCTCAACAAGAACCTTTCCACGAAGGAAATCTCGGAAATAACCCGCCAGTCTCCCGAAAGCATCAATCTCGCCCGCTACAGGCTCAGGAAGAAACTCGGATTGACAGGAAAGGGCACGACTCTCCAGGATTTTCTGAATAATTTTAATTAACTGATTAAAAATTAATATTTTACATATTATTGACCGATAAATGATAATATGATTTCTGATATAATGATGATAAGAAAATAATACAGACTATTTGAAAAAAAAACACAGACCCGATTTATTTGTAAAAAACTTTTTTCATTTACTCACAAATAAATCACAAGTGTCATGAAAAACTATTTTATCTTTCATCTGTTGCTCTGCACTGCCACGGCAATATTGTCGTTGGCAGGATGTAAACCGGACGAACCTGTACTGGTTCCGGAACTGGAGATCACGAACGACGGCGATATCGGCATCGCAGCCGAAGGAGGTACGGCACTGCTCACCTATAAGATTACCAATCCGGCAGAAAAAGGTATAATTACATCAGCCACGGAAGAGGAATGCGACTGGATTTCTTCCATGGATTGCGAAAGCACTCCGGGCGTAGTCATGATTGAAGTCGCACCGAATACGGACAAAGAGTCTCGCTCCGTGAAAATAATCCTCACATATACATACACGGACAAAACGATTGAAGACGGAATCACCCTCGTGCAAAAAGGGACCGAAAAGGACGAACCGGGCCCAGATATACCGGAAGGACCTGATTATGAATTCGAAGCATTCGTATTCACCGGAGATTATTACGGGACAAGAAGAAGCAACAACGAACTTCACACCTACACCAATATCCTGTCATCGGCCGAAGACATAACGGCTCCGGGAGCGATTTCGTACCAATTCGAACTGTATTGCGAAGCACCGGCGGATGGAAGGAATCCACTGCCTGATCTGGGGACATATACATGCGGCAACGGTAGTGAAGCCATGACCTTCGTTTCTGCAAAATATACTTACATCAATGGAAACGGAGCCGTAGAACGCGATTTGACACTCAACAACGGGACCATTGAATTCGGACAGGACGGCAAAGAATATTTTTTCGACGCCACACTGACAGACAGCGAGGGCAAAGTCCACCACATCACATATTCATCATCGGTAAGCATAATTTATGGAGAATATTCCCAGGACCCGCATTCAGTCATCCTTACCAAAGACGTGGACTTCATGGCGAAATCGGTAGCGGCTACATACAAAGGCACTGAAAACAACGTCATGCACGTATCATTGCTTTTCGACGACTATGGGGAAACGAGGTATCAGAATATCATGCATGTGGAGGCATACATGCCATACAATGAGGAAGGAAAAATACTTCCGGGTACATACAATATATCTTCCGATTATTCCGAATACACGATAGAGACCGGTGAAATCGCTATCGTATATGGAATAGAGATGCCTTATGGGACATATCTCGAATACCTTTACTACGACATGGAAGGCTCGGGCCTCAACAGAATCGCATGGGGAGCCATAACAAAGGGCACGATGGAAGTTACAGACACCGGCAATGGCACTTATGACATCACTTTGAACTTTACTACTGCGGAAGGACATTCCATTACCGGAACTTATGAAGGGGTAATAAACCTCGAAGGCTTTGCCTTTACCACACTTACCGGTGACCGTGAAGTAATACTCGACGGGGCAATTGCAAAAGCCGAATGCATGAAAGAAGGCAAAAACGAATCAATCTGGGAACTTCTGATAGCATCCCCTGACGGAGGCGACTGCATAAGATTCGAACTCGCCACCGCGACAGGAGCCCTTCCTGATGGAATTCCGTCAGGGACCTACTACGCGGCGACAGATATAGAAGACCCATGGGAAGGGGAATACATCCCGGGCTATCTCACTGATGACGGGAAACTTGGAGGCTCCTTGTTCTATTCGGATTTGGATGCCGATGGCAGACCTCGCGAATATGCGCCCGCCATAAACGGTGATTTCATTGTAGAAAACCACGGAGACGGCACATACGACATCTCTTTCGAGATGGAAGACGATATGGGAAATATCTGGAGCGGACAATGGAGCGGAGAAGTCGAAGTTGTACTGGACGGCCTTAGCACCCTGAAGGAAGACCGCAACGTAGTTTTCGACAATGCAACCGCTACCGCTACACGCTATGGCGAGACTTGGGGAGGCTACCTGTGGGAAATCGAAATCAAGTCCCAGAACGGCGGTGATGCCGTAAGATTCAATGTTGCAAGCGCAGGAGGCGATTTTTCAGAAGGAGTCCCTACGTATGAATACTACGCAACGATCGACAATGACGACCCATGGGAAGGGGAATATATAACAGGCTACCGGAATGAAAACGGGGAACTTTCAGGTTCATTCTTCTTCTCTGATTTCAACTCCGACGGCAATCCTCAGGAATACGCCCCGGCGATTGAAGGAGATTTCATATTGGACAACAACGGTGACGGCACCTATTCGGTCTCATTCGAAATCGAAGACGATCTCGGCTTCGTATGGAGCGGCCAGTGGAATGGCGCCTTCGAGCTTATCGATAACTTGTAAAATATCGAACCGGGAACGAGGTATTCGGCCAACACTTTTGTAATAAGGTTATAAAAACCAAGCATAGTTTAACCGTTCCGAGCGAAGTCCATGTGGATGTCGCTCGGAACATTTTTTTACTTACATTCCAACAACGCGCTGACATGCAATCATTTACAAAAACGGAGGGGTGAGTCGGGGCGTTCCGGGTTTTACAAAACTCCCTCCTGTCGGAATCTCTACTCCAGATAAGTGTAGCCGTAAAGCCCTGAACGGTAATTGGACAGGAATTCGCGCCCTTCTTCCGGAGAGATGATTCCTTTCTTCACGGAACTCATCACCCATACCTCTACCGAACGGGCCATCCTCTTAGGATTGAACTGTACATATTCGAGCACATCGGCCACGGTCTCGCCTTCGATGATCTTGTCTATGACATACTCGTCCCCTTTGACCTTGACATGCACGGCGTTGGTGTCGCCGAAAAGGTTGTGGAGGTCTCCGAGTATTTCCTGGTAAGCGCCGACTATGAACACTCCGAAATAATACGGTTCCTTGCCATTCAGCTCATGCACAGGCAGATGGTATGAAAAATTCCTCGTGGATATGAAGTTATCCAGTTTGCCGTCCGAATCGCAGGTGATGTCCTGTATAGTGGCCGATTTGGTCGGCTGTTCGTCAAGACGGGAAATAGGCACTACCGGGAATATCTGGTCTATCGCCCATGAATCAGGAAGCGACTGGAAGAGCGAGAAGTTGCAGAAATACTTGTCAGGCAACATTTTCGATATCTTCTTGAGCTCATCCGGAGCATGCTTCATGCTGATGGCCATGTCATAGACGTCGCGGGCTATGGACCAGTAGAGCCTCTCGATCTTCGCACGGGTTGCAAGGTCTATCAGCCCGAGATTGAAAAGGCCGAGGGCGTCTTCCCTTATCTGCAGCGCATCGTGCCAGGTTTCAATCAGCCGCGGCTGGTTAAGGTTCTCCCACAACTCGTATAGCTCTTTCACCAGTTCGTGCGAGTCTTCCTCTATCGTCTCGTTTTCATCGAATGACGGCAGGCTTACGCTTGCAAGCGCCTCGAAGATCAGCACGGAGTGATGCGCAGTCAGCGCACGCCCGGATTCGGTAATGATATTCGGCTGCGGAAGTCCGTTCTTTTCACACACATCTACTATGGACGAGACCGCATCGTTCACATATTCCTGAATCGAGTAGTTCATGCTGTTTCCGGATGTAGCCGAACGCGAACCGTCGTAATCCACACCGAGACCGCCCCCTATGTCCACGAAATTGATTTCATATCCCATTTTCCTCAATTGCACATAGAACTGGGAGGCTTCCTTCAATGCCGTCTTGATCTTTCGTATGTTGGTCACCTGGCTTCCTATGTGAAAATGTATGAATTTCAGGCAATCAGACAATTTGTTCCTATCAAGTATGTCCAAAGCCTCAAGAAGTTCGCTGGAATTGACACCGAACTTGCTGACATCGCCTCCGGACTCTTCCCATTTTCCGCTGCCGGAACTTGCAAGTTTGATGCGGATACCGATATTCGGACGGATTTTCAATTTTTTCGATATGGCCGCAACGGTCTTGAGCTCATTGAGTTTCTCGACCACTATGAAGATGTTGCGCCCCATTTTCTGGGCGAGAAGGGCAAGCTCGATATAGCTTTCGTCCTTGTAGCCGTTGCAGATGATCATAGCGTCATTGTCGATATCGATCGACAGCACGGCATGCAATTCCGGTTTCGAACCGGCCTCAAGTCCGATATTGCACTTCGCTCCGTGGCCGACTATCTCTTCGACGACGGGACGCATCTGGTTTACTTTGATAGGATATATTATGAAGTTCTTCGCGGTATAGCCGTATTCGTCCGCCGCAGCCTTGAAACAATTGGAGATCTTCTCGATCCTGTTGTCCAATATGTCCGGGAAACGCAACAGCACCGGTGCGGATACATCGCGCACCTGCAATTCCTCCATCAATTCTTTCAAATCGATGGAAGGACCGTCCTCCCTCGGAGTTACGGTCATGTGCCCCTTTTCGTTGATTGAAAAATAGTTCAGGCCCCATCCTTTAACATTGTAAAGTTCCGCCGAATCTTCAGTAGTCCATTTTCTCATCTCAAAACCGAATGATTATAAAAAAATCAAAATTATAAAAATTAAAATTTTAACGTCCTATACAATAATATTTTATTCCTGCCGACCCGAGTTCATCCGGATCGTATATGTTCCGTCCGTCTATGACCAACGGCACGCGCATGGCATTGTAAACCAGTTTCCAGTTAGGGAGCCTGAACTGCCTCCACTCGGTAATGACAAGCAGGGCGTCTGCATCGGTCACGGCCTCGTACTTGTCGTTGCTGTATTCGACCGAATCTCCTATCCTCCTGCGGCATTCGTCCATCGCCACCGGGTCATACACAACCACATCGCAGCCCGCTTCCAGCAGCAGGTTTATGGTAACCAGCGAAGTGGCTTCCCTCATATCATCGGTTTCGGGCTTGAACGAAAGGCCCCAGATAGCCACCCTCTTACCGGAAAGATCCGTTCCGTAATAACGCACCAGTTTTCTGAACAGGACCTCCTTCTGCCTGTCATTGACATAATCCACGGCTTTCAGCACGGACATTTCGTATCCCTTCTGTTCAGCAGTATGTATCAGGGCCTTGATGTCTTTCGGGAAACACGAACCTCCGTAGCCGCAACCGGGATAGAGGAATTTGCTTCCAATCCTCGTATCCGCACCTATTCCCTTGCGCACCATATTCACATCTGCACCGACAAGCTCGCAAAGATTGGCTATGTCGTTCATGAAACTGATGCGGGTGGCCAGCATCGAATTGGCCGCATACTTTATCATCTCGGCCGAAGGTATGTCGGT
>DEPW01000106.1:8581-8723 GCA_002358965.1 Bacteroidales bacterium UBA3382 | reverse complement strand
AGTAAATCTTGGAAATTCGTTCTAGACATTTTAATTTCTTTTTTCTAAATTTCTTATCCCACAATGGGGCTCTCTCTTTCAATCAGGAGTAGCGGTCCGGGACCGGTCTCCTCAATTTTCCGCAGTCTGGGCAAACCGGCGG
>DEPW01000106.1:0-8490 GCA_002358965.1 Bacteroidales bacterium UBA3382 | reverse complement strand
CTGAACTGGAAGCGCCTACGTGCACCAGGCTGGCCCGGTTTCTTCCTTTCGACCTCGCGTGCATCGCGTGTGAGGAAGCCGTTGCTCTTCAAAGTTGCGCGGTAAGCTTCACGGTCGGCTTCGCAAAGAGCCCTTGCGACACCCAACCTGATTGCTTCTGCCTGACCTTTGATTCCGCCGCCGTCGACATTCACATTGACATCGAACTGGGCAAGGGTTCCGGTAACCTCGAACGGCTGTTTCACGATATATATGAGGGACTTGTCACCGAAATACTCTTCGATGGCGCGTCCGTTGATCGTGATGTTGCCGTTACCTGCACTTACATAAACGCGAGCGACTGCCGATTTACGTCTTCCAAGGGCGTTAATTACTTTCATCTGCTCTGTTTAAATTTCGTTCAACTTAATTTCCCTAGGCTTCTGTGCCTGATGTGGGTGCTCGCTTCCGGCATAAAGGTAAAGGTTACCGAGGAGTTTCGCACCAAGACGATTCTTCGGGAGCATGCCTTTGACAGCATGTCTGAGAATCTCGGTAGGTTTCTTCTCCAACAATCTGGTAGGATTAATCGTGCGCTGTCCGCCAGGATAACCTGTGTGACGCACATAAATCTTATCGGTCATTTTCTTGCCTGTAAGTTTCACCTTGTCGGCATTGATGATGATGACATTGTCACCGCAATCGACATGAGGCGTGTAGTTGGTCTTGTACTTACCCCTGAGGATAAGCGCGACCCTTGAAGCAAGACGACCGAGGACCAGACCGTTAGCATCGATAACGACCCACTCTTTGTTGACTGTAGCCGCATTGGCCGATACAGTCTTGTAACTTAATGTGTCCACTGTCATGACTTTTTGGTTAATAACTTTTAATTTTTGCAATCCTTCCCTAATAAAAGGGGTGCAAAGATAGACATTTTCATTAAATTGTCAAAAATATATGACGGATTTTCATAAATTTGCATCCGTTTTCCCGACAAAATGAAGATAGCCGATATACAATTAAGAGACAGGCCTCTGTTTCTCGCCCCGATGGAAGACGTCACCGACGCCTCCTTCCGTTATATCTGCAAGAGATTCGGAGCCGACATGATGTATACCGAATTCATTTCTTCCGACGGACTCATCCGCGACGCCCGCAAATCCCTCGACAAGCTGAAGATATTCGATTACGAACGCCCGATAGGGATACAGATTTACGGGCACATACCGGAAGCGATGGTGGAAGCCGCTAAAATGGCGGAATCCGCAAGGCCTGAAGTGATCGACATCAACTTCGGCTGTCCCGTGAACAAGATTGCAAAACGGGGAGCCGGCTCCGGAATGATGCGTGAACCGGAAAAAATGATAGCCATCACGAAGGCCATAGTGGAAAATGTGAAGATTCCGGTGACCGTAAAGACACGGCTCGGCTGGGACGAAGACTCGAAAATCATCGTCGACCTTGCCGAAAAGCTCCAGGACACGGGAATCGCGGCGCTCACGATACACGGAAGGACGCGCGCCCAGATGTACAAGGGCGAAGCCGACTGGACTCTCATAGGGAAAGTCAAGGAAAACCCGAGGATGCACATCCCGATTATCGGCAACGGCGACATTTCGACGCCGGAGCAGGCTAAAAAGGCTTTCGACACCTACGGAGTGGACGGAATAATGATCGGCAGGGCCACATTCGGCCATCCGTGGATATTCCGCGAAATCCGGCACTATCTCGACACGGGGGAACCGCTTGCTCCGATGAGCGTAACGGAAAGGGTGGAACTCGCCAAGGACCACCTTGCCAAATCTATAGAAATCAAAGGGGAACGCGTGGGAGTACTTGAGATGAGACGGCACCTTTCGTGCTACTTCAAGGGGCTTGCGGATTTCAAAGAGACAAGGCTCAAGCTCGTCACGACCGATTCTCCGGAACAATTATTCGGCCTGCTGGATTACATAGGCGAAAGATGGAGGGACTGACTATGACACTATCACCTTACGGCCTTGTCCTGAAGATAAGGCATCTGCTTTACGACAAGGGCATAAAGAAGAGCTTTACCGCCGGCACATTCACCATCTGCATAGGCAACATTACCGTCGGAGGCACCGGAAAGACCCCGCATACCGAAATGCTCGCCAGGATGCTGACGGGACACAGACGCATCGGCGTGCTTTCAAGGGGTTACAAGCGTAAGAGCAAAGGGTTCGCATTCGTCCCGGCGGACGGAGGTGCCACACGCTTCGGAGACGAACCCGTACAGATCAAACGCAATTTTCCCGAAGCAGTAGTGGCGGTGGACAAGTCGCGCCTGCACGGCATAAGCATGCTGGAGGGCATGGAACCGGACAAAAGGCCGCAGGTAATCATCCTGGACGACGCTTTCCAGTACAGAAAACTCAAGCCTTCGCTCTCAATCGTACTGATAGACTGGATGCGGCCATTGAACAAAGACCGCCTGCTTCCGTTCGGAAGGCTCAGGGATCTCCCCTCACGGCTTTCCGCAGCAGATATCGTCATCATCACCAAATGCCCTCCATGCATCACGGAAGAAGACGCCGCCGTATGGCTTGCCGATGCCGGGCTTAAAGACACCGGCAAGAGCATATACTTCACATGCATCGAATATTCCCAGGCAACACCTGTCTTTCCGGAAGCGGACTCCCGCTACGCATATTCGAAGAGAGCGATAATGTTTACCGGAATAGCCGACGACAGACCGATGAAACAATATGTCTCCGAATATTACAGAATCCTGAAGACACTGGAGTTTCCCGACCACCACAAATACTCCCGTTCGGACATAAAGGGGATATATGCGATATCCAAAGCCAATCCGACGGCTCTGGTACTTACGACTGAAAAGGATGCCCAGCGCATAATGGAACGCACGGACATCCCTGACGAATTAAAAAACAAACTATTTTACCTTCCTATCCGCACAAGGTTTCCCCTTGAAGGCCAGGAAGAAGATTTCAGAAAAAAGCTGATGGAATACGAGAAGTCCTGAAGCCGCCCCGCAGCTTTGGGACAAGATTTCGTCTCTCAATTACGCCTTGCTATACCTATATAATATAATAGGGTGGCTATGGAACCGATGGCGTCTATCACATAAGTATACGCCGCCCACCTGAGGGCGTCCACCGCCTTGTCATGATTGGTGACATCGGTGATGCCTGCATCGCCCAACCAGGCGATCGCCCTGCGGCTGGCATTGATTTCGACCGGAAGAGTCACTACGCTGAAAATCGTGGTTACGGCAAAGAGGGCTATCCCCAGCCACAGCAGACTCGGAAATATGTTGATAAGCAGGATTCCCAGGATGAGCACCCATGGGACGAGCCACGATGAAAATGTCACCACCGGCACGAGGGCCGAACGGAGTTTCAAAGGTGCATATCCGACGGCATGCTGGACGGCATGGCCGCATTCATGGGCCGCCACCGCCGCCGCCGCTACGGAATAGCTGCCGTAGACCGCTTCGCTCAATGCGATGCGTCTGCTCCTCGGATCATAATGGTCCGTCAACATTCCGCGCGTCGCCACTACTTCGACATCATAGATGCCGTTGTCGGCAAGCATCTTCCTGGCCACATCGGCTCCAGTCATCCCGCTCCGCAACGGAATATGCGAATATTTGTTGAATCTGCTCTGCAACTGCCACTGCACTATCATACCGGCCACAGCAATGACCCCGGCTATAAGATAAATCGACATGAATCCCATAAAAAACAATAATTTTCTAAATCAAAGCCCTTTACCCTATCAAAATCCGTACCTATTCCAGCATGGCAAGTATTTCATCGACTGTTTTCCTGTCATTGCACAGGCGCGGGACCTTGTTCTGGCCGCCTTTCTTGCCTTTCGACGCCATCCATCTGACAAAAGTGGTTTCGGGAACGATGGTCAGACGGAGCCTCTCCATCGTATGGGTATGCGTCCTTTTCGCCTCATAATCAGAGTTGAGCTGCTGCAGCTCACTGTCAAGCGCGTCGGCAAAAGCCTCCGCATCCGGCCTCTTGCCGATGAACTCTATCAGCCATTGGTGCGCCCCTCCGGCTGACAAAAATACAGGCGCGACTGTATAGTCCCTGACTCTGACACCGAAGCGCTTGCTGACTACGGCCACAGCCTTGTCCGTATTGCCTATCATGAGTTCCTCTCCGAAAGCGTTGATGAACAACTTGGTACGGCCCGATATGACTATTTTGAAAGGATCGAGCGATACGAAGCGCACACAGTCCCCAATCAGGTATCTCCACAGACCGGCATTGGTCGATATCACCATGGCATAGTCGACATCCTTGCGGACGGTCTCCAAAGTGTCGAATTCGACATATTTTCCATCCACGGGCTCCCCCGACCGTATCAAAGCCGCATCTTCCAGGGCCTTGTCGAGAAGAGACATCGGTATGAACTCATAGTAAACGCCGTTGTTCAGGGTAAGCAGCATGCCGGGATCCGACAAATCGTCCTGGAAAGCGAAATAGCCTTCGGAAGCATTGTAGTTTTCAAGATAATGCATCCTGTCCGAAGGTATCAGTCTCTTGAAAGTCTCTCTGTATGGACCGAAACCGGTCCCGCCATGCATGTACAGTTCCATTCCAGGCCATAGCTCGCACAGGTTAGAAAGCCCGTTCAATTCGAGCAGCTTCTCTATCATGAGCAGGTTCCAGGCCGGCACGCCGGCTATCGAAGTCACATTGGCTTTGGAATACATGCGGTTGATTGCCTCTATCTTCTCATCGAAATCCGAAATCAGCGCGATATCCCTTTTCGGGGCCCTGAACAGTTCGGCCACCTTAGGAGAATTGCGCATAAGCACCCCCGACAGGTCTCCGGTGAATATGCCCCTGGACTTGTCTTCCTCGAGCGTGCCGGCTATTGTCAGGGATTTTCCGGCGAAGATCCTTGTGGAATGGTTCGAATGCACGTATGAGGCAAGCATCATCTTGAATCCTCTGTAATGGCATTTGCCGAGATTGTCCGGGGTGATGGGGATGTATTTGCTTTTAGAGGAACTCGTTCCGGAAGATTTGGCAAAGAAACGGCATTTCTGGTTCCACAATATATAGTCTTCACCGTCCACGAGCCTTTTGATGTAAGGTTCGAGAGCGTCATAATCGTGCAACGGGATCTTCTTGCCGAACTGCTCTGGGCCGCGCACGGAACCCAGGCCGAATTTCTTTCCGAAAGCCGTGTCGCTTCCTCCGCGCACCAGCTCCTTCAGCACTTGCTCCTGGGCCTTCCGCGGATGCGGGTATATGTTAAAGAGTTTCGTCAGCATAGCAAATCGTGCAAAACTTTTAAGGATTTAATGTCAAGTGATTTATCCGTATGGTACTCAAGGTAGCCTATCAAGTCCTCCATTAATGACAGGCGGCTGTTTCCGCTTGCAGGCAAAGCCATGCATCCGGCAAAATCCGAAGCCGCCACATCATGCAGGAAGCGGCGGTTTGCCTCGGAAAACCTATACCCCGAATCGTCGTTCGGCGCGAACCCGAGCATTCCGCAAAAGCCTACCGTAAAATATATATGGAAATTGGAAAATCCTTCGTCCATGCCTTCGAGCACACAGGCCATCTTCTCGACCCATTCGAACAGCCCCTCTTCCCGGCTGCCCTCGGACAGGGAGCGGTACAGCAATTCGCTTATGAATACCGAGATACAGTTCTTGAAGACATTGCTGCGTATCGAAGGGAAACAATGTTTCCCTTCGGCTGTCCGCAAAGACAGCAGGGAGCTTTTAGGGTTTTCGTCCACGACCGCTTCCAGTATGTTCAGGGGCTGAAAAAGCGCCGAGGCGCGTTTGTTCTTCCCGCCTCCGACGCCTTTGATGATCAGGCCGCAACGGCCATACAGAGGCGAGAGCGCATGGACGACGAGGGCGTTTTCCCCGAACTTCGTAGTATGCAGGACTATAAGGTCCGTAGTCTCCCTTTTCATCTTGCAGCGGATTTACTGTCTTCCTGCGACGATTCCGGAAAGCGCGGCGCACATCTTCGCCAAAGCCTCGTACCTGTGGGAAATCCTGTTCTTCTCGTCTTCAGCCATTTCGGCCAGAGTCCTGTCATGGCCTTCAGGAATGAAAATCGGGTCGTAGCCAAAGCCGCCTCCGCCCGCCGGTGTCAGAGTTATCCTTCCCTCGAGCGTTCCGTCGAAATAATATTCCTTTCCTTCATAAATGAGAGCGATGACACACCTGAAACGGGCGCGCATGCCTTTCTTGTCACCGGCCTTGGCAAGTTCGTCCAGCACTTTGCGGATATTCCTGGAAAAATCCTTTCCTTCCCCGGCGTATCTTGCCGAATACACTCCCGGGGCGCCGTCCAGGGCATCGACTTCCAGCCCGGAGTCGTCTGCAAAACAGTTTTTCCCCGTAGCGTTCCATATATGCCTTGCCTTGATTGCGGCGTTTTCCTTCATCGTCGTCCCGGTTTCCTCCACATCTTCGGGATGTCCGATGTCCGCTGGCGAGACAAGGCTGAAACGCGGCCCCAATATCTCCGACGCCTCTCTGAGCTTTCCTTTGTTCCCTGTCGCGAATACCAATTCCATATCGATTGCTTGTTATCAGACGACAAAATTACATATAAAAGAGTAACTTTGTATGTTTATTGCATTACAGAAAAATTAATTTTGAAAAAATACATCTATGCGAAGATTCGGATTATTTTCCACGATTGTCTTCATACTGCTGTCGGCACATGCATACGGACAATCCCAGAATTTCAAGAACGGCGAGACGATAGAGATCCACAACGCCATAATAAAAGAACTCATAAACAGCTATGTAGATACCGTGAAGCTCGATGAAATCCTCACTTACGGTATCGAAGCCATGCTGAACCGCCTTGATCCATATACCATATACATACCTGAAGAGGAACATGAGGAGCTGGAGATGCTGATTTCGGGTACTTACGGAGGCATAGGAGCAATCATTTTCAAACGCCCCGGAGAGGGAGTCATCATCAACGAGCCATACGAGGGCAGCCCTGCCGTCAAAGCCGGGCTGCAAGCCGGAGACATGATACTTTCCATTGACGGGAAGGATGTCTTCGGGCTGCAGTCCGCCGAATGCAGCGAAATGATGAAAGGCAAACCCGGAACATCCGTCCGTTTCAAAGTAAAGAAGGTCCGCACTTCCGATACGGTCGAAATCGATGTCGTGCGCGAAAGGATACATCTGCCGGATATCGAATACGCAGGGATGCTCGATGACAGCACCGGTTACATAAAACTTTCAGGCTTCACAGCAGGAGCGGCTGAAACGATGAGAGGCAAAGTGATTTCCCTGAAAGACTCCGGCATGAAAAGGATGATCCTCGATTTGCGCGGCAACGGAGGCGGAGCGCTGGATGAGGCTATCGACATAGCATCCATCTTCCTTCCCGAAAACACCCTCATAGTAACGGCCAAGGGCAGGAGCAATCCAAAGGGCAGTTCATACTGGACTACGAAACATCCCGTGGATACACAGATGCCTTTGCTCGTGCTTATCGACGGTGTCTCCGCATCATCGGCCGAAATCGTCGCAGGAACGATGCAGGACCTGGACAGAGGCCTGATAATGGGGACCCGCAGCTACGGAAAAGGACTTGTACAGTCGATAAGGCCTCTCCCTTACAACGGCCAACTGAAAGTGACCACTTCAAGATACTATATACCGAGCGGCAGATGCATCCAGGCTCTCGACTATGGCAACCGCAGACAGGACGGTTCGGTAGGATATGTACCCGACTCATTGAGACACGAATTCAAGACCCGTAACGGAAGGATCGTCAAGGACGGAGGCGGCATTACTCCGGATGTCGAGATTCCGGTACAGCAATACAGCCGCATAGTATATTCGCTGGTGCTGGGAGGCATCATTGAAGAATACGCCCTCGATTATGTGTCAAGGCACGATTCGATAGCCACTCCGGAGGGATTCCGGTTGGACAGTGCGGCTTTCGAAGACTTCGTAAGATTCGCTTCGGGCAAAGAGTTCGATTACCGCAGCCAGGCAAAGGCCCTCATGGACGAGGTAAAGAAAGCCATTGAAGACGAAGGCCTTGTGAATATCGTGGGAGCTCAGGCCGATTCGCTTGCCAAAGCCGTAGATATCGACAAGGAAACCATCATACGCAGCAACAGGGATGAAATCATACCTTTCATCGAAGAGGAAATCGCAGTCAGATATTATTTCCACCCGGCAGGAATCGAAATCCGCCTCCGTACCGACACCCAGCTGCATCAGGCTATGGACAAATGGGACGAAAGCATGAAGTTGCTCGAACCGTCCGAAAGCAAAACCGAGACAGCTACCGCCTCGTAGCCTGTCAGCGCATCCCGCGCAGTACGGATTGCAGAAGGCATCTTGCGACAATCGCATAAAAATGAGGGTGACCCAAAAGTCAATAACGACTGAATGGGTTGCCCTTTTTCATTAACTTTCTGTATTTTCAAAAGATAGAAGAATTAACGGTTATCCCCTTAAAAATAAGGAAGATAACCGTTGTTTTTATGGTA
>DEPW01000026.1:343-2780 GCA_002358965.1 Bacteroidales bacterium UBA3382 | reverse complement strand
GCCGGTCTGGTTGGCAAGGCAGGCGAGCACCCAGAGGACATCCGCCATTTCTTCCGAAGGGTCCCGGCTTTCGCCAGGCTTGAAGGACTGTTCCCCGTATCTTCTTGCCATCACCCTTGCGAGTTCGCCGACCTCTTCCGTGAGCAAGGCCATGTTTGTCAGCTCGTTGAAATACCTTACCCCATAGCTCCTGATCCAGCGGTCTATCCTTTGCTGGGCCTCTCTCAGGCCCGTCCCTTTTGCCTGATGCCAAAGCGGGCCGTGTCCGTGTCCTATGGCCATGTCTTTGCCCGCAATTATCGACAAAGTTACATAATCTTTCGCGTATTGTACCGAATCTTCCATGGAATATCCTTTTGCAAGGAAGGTCGCTATGGCCGAAGACAGCGTGCAGCCTGTGCCGTGCGTGTTGGGAGTGTCTGTCTTCTTGGCGCTGAACACTGCCAGGCGGCCTTGGCCATACAGCACATCAGTCATTTCATCTCCTTCGGAATGCCCGCCTTTCACGAGCACCGAGCAACCGTAACGGCCGTTTAGCATCCGTGCCGCCTGCTCCATTTCCCCGATTCCTGAAACCTGTTTCCCTACGAGGGCGCCGCACTCCTGAAGGTTGGGGGTGACAAGGCCGGACAGCGGGAACAGCGTTTCCACAATGCTCTCCATCGCTCCGTCGGCCATCAGCCCGCAGCCGCTCGTGGAAACCATTACAGGATCGAATACGATATGGCGCGGACGGTATTTTTCCAGGGCGGAGGCAATCGCCTGCGCTTCCTGCGGAGTATTTACCATTCCGATCTTCACGGCATCAGGGGACAAATCCGAAAAAACGGCTTCGAGCTGGGCCGAGACCATCTCTGCCGGTAGTGGATGTATCCCGTAGACCCCTTCGGTGTTCTGGGCCGTAATGGCCGTAATCGCGGATGCCGCGTATGCGTCAAGGGCGGAAATAGTCTTGATGTCCGCCTGGATTCCGGCTCCTCCCGAGGAATCGGAACCGGCTATTGTAAGTACTACAGGGTGTTTTCTTTCCATTTCTCATTGATTTTTAAGAATCTTTCCGTCACTTTTTCGGCATCGTCCGGACGGTCGGCCCGTCCCCAGATATATCCGAGCAGCGCGGCGCCCGCAAAACCGGTTTCGGCGACACGGACGATATTGGTGTCGTCTATTCCTCCCAATGCATGGACATTGTCTCCGAGGCTGCCGTTTTCGAATGCCCGGGACAGTTCGGTCAAGGAAAATGCCGAGCGGTAGCCCTGTTTCGAAATGCTGTCGAAGATGGGGCTGAGGAATACATAATCGCAGATCCGTCCGAAACGGGAGGCTTCCCGGATCGTGTGGCAGGAGCGTCCTACTGTCATTCCGCTGAACTCTTCCGGGATGCTTTCATAGGAGGAATCGAGGTGTATGCCTTTCAGCCCGTACTCTTTTGCGAGTTTGAAATGCCCGTGCAGTATCAGCCTCCGGCGGTATCGGGACGGTATGCGTTCTATGAGTTTCCGCATCTGCCTTTCGTCGCATCCGGGCTTGCGCAGGTTCAGGGATTGAAGCCCTCCGTCCAAAAGCCTTCCGATACAGAGAGGCTCTTCGGGGAAAAATCCCGGTAGCGTGATTATGGTCAGGCTGAAGTCCATGCGATTGAAAGCTTTCATGGTTTTCACAGTTCGACCGTATCCGCCCTTGCTGCAAGCGCGTCGTAAATCCACAGCCTTCCGCAAAGGAGGTCGCCCAGTCCGCATATGAGTTTGATGGTTTCGGCGGCCTGGCAGCAGCCTGTAATCCCCGGAACAGGGCCGAGGACCGCTTTAGGGGCGGATGGCTTCTCTTCGGATGCTGGCCCTGAGCCTGCATCGTCCGGGAACAGGTCGCGGTATGTCCACATCCTGCCTTTGACGGGATCCCTGTGGCAGAGTACGCTCACATAGCCGCAGGTATCGCTTACGGCACCGTAGATGTACGGTTTGCCAAGGCTCTGGCAGATGTCGCTGACAAGATACCTGGTCTGAAAGTTGTCGCAGCCGTCGATTACGGCATCGTAGCAGCCGATAAGGCCGCTGGCGTTTTCCCTGTCGAGCATGAAAGGGTAGGGCGTCACGGAAATCGCGCTGTTGAGCCTCTTTAACCTTTCGGAGGCGCATTCCGCCTTGTTCCTTCCGCACATGCTCTCGTCGTAAAGTATCTGCCGGTGCAGGTTCGTCGGGTTCACCTTGTCTCCGTCGGCAATGCCTATGTGCCCGATTCCGGCTCCGGCGAGATACATGGCTGCGGGAGAACCGAGGCCTCCTGCGCCTATGATCAGGACCGAGGCCTCGTTCAAGGCTTCCTGCCCCCTGTCTCCTAAGCCGGGAAGCAGTTTCTGCCTGTCGTACCTCGACCCGTATGCGTCCATGCCCGTCATACGCTTGCGGCTGAACCGGCACGGCTTGCATCCATAGCG
>DEPW01000026.1:0-301 GCA_002358965.1 Bacteroidales bacterium UBA3382 | reverse complement strand
GATGCCCTCTTTCCTCAATGCTGCCGCTACCTCGACAGCCGTGCGGTCGTCGTTTACATGGAACTGCTCAAGTGCCTGAGGATAGCTGTAATATCCTCCCGGGTCTGTCTTGCTTTCGGCGCTCATCGTGGTTACGCCGAGCTTTGCCATGTTGTTGCGGAAACTTGCGCTCTCGCGGGTGGAGTAGGATATGTCCACATCGTGGTCGAATATCCTCATGGCGAAAGTGAGCTGGGCCAGTTCGCGGTCGCTCATGATGACATTCGGCTCGAATCCTCCGTTCTCGGCAGGCCGCATCCGT
>DEPW01000084.1:873-20227 GCA_002358965.1 Bacteroidales bacterium UBA3382 | reverse complement strand
ATGTTTTTCAGATACGCCGATATGGCCGCTTCCTGTCTGGAGACATCCGAGCGGGCCGAAATCCAGCGGATGACATTGTTTTCCGAAAGGAAGAACACCGATATGATGAAAACCGCCGTCACGATATAGTATTTCAGACGGCCGGACACCCGGAGGCCCTTCCATTTTTCCAGTATTTTTCTCATAATGTCGCAAAATTAATTATTTTTGCGAAATGATTATAAATTTTGATTCAAAAAAAATGAAACCGACTTTACTCGTCCTGGCGGCCGGCATGGGCAGCCGATACGGAGGCCTCAAACAGATGGATCCCATCGGACCGGCAGGTGAAACCATCATAGATTATTCCGTTTACGATGCGGTCGAAGCAGGTTTCGGCAAGATAGTATACATCGTAAGGGAAGCGTTCGAAGAAGAGTTCAGAAAGCAGGTCCTCAAAAAATATTCCGGGACAAAGACCCCTGACGGAAAGGCTGTCGCCTTCGACTTCGTAACACAGGAACTGGACCGCATCCCGGCCGGGTTTACATACAACCCCGAGAGGGTCAAGCCTTGGGGGACGGCCCACGCCGTGCTGATGGCCAAGGATGTCATCGATACGCCTTTCGCGGTAATAAACGGCGACGATTATTACGGGAAAGAATCCTTCAGGATACTCGGACAATGGCTCGGGTCTCCGAAATGCGGAAAAGGGCGTTATTCCATGGTCGGCTTCATGCTGTCCAATACCCTGTCCCCTTCCGGAGGCGTATCGAGAGGAATCTGCCGCACGGACCGCGATGGCTATCTGACAGGCGTGGTAGAAAACCATGACCTGCAAAGAGGGGCCGACGGGACGATAAGCGGACATCCTTCAGGCGGGGAAAACCGCACATACCCGGACGAGACCCCGGTATCGATGAACATGTGGGGACTCGCTCCCGATTATTTTGCCGAAAGCGAAAAGATGTTCCGGGAATTCCTCAAGACGGACGGAGGTGAGCTCAAGTCCGAATTTTACATTCCGACCGTGATAGACAGGATGATACACGAAGGGACCGCTTCCTGCGAGGTGCTGTCCACGACGAGCAAATGGTTCGGAGTCACATTCAAAGAAGACAGGCCGCTTGCGGTCGGGAAGTTCAAAGAACTGACCGACAACGGGACATATCCGTCACCGCTTTTCGGAAATGCCGTTAATGAAAACTAAATCACTCTGCCGATATGTTTAAGAAACTGTCATATTATCTGCCGGGAGTCGGCGAAAGCTGGCTGCTCGTGCTGTTGCTGCTTGTCGGAAATCTGGTCGGCAGCGCCGTCATGATTGCCGTGATGCAATTGCTCGGCATGTACATCGACCCGTCTTCCGAACAATACAAGGACATCTCGACATACATGCTGTCCGTCTCGTACATAATCATGATGCTCTTCCCGCTGCTGTTCGCAATCCGCAAGGGAAAGAAAGGCATGCTGAAAAACAGCATACATTCATCAAGGAACATCCCTGTCGACAGCAACAGTTTCGGCCAGACGGGCTGGGTGCTCTCCGCCCTGCTTCTGGCCATCATGACAATCTGCGCTTCGCTCGTCATGGACCCTCTGAACAGCATCATGCCCGAACCGTGGGATTGGGTCAGACAGTCTCTCGAGACGCTGATAAACGGGCCTAAGGCCGCAGCCGTTATCAGCACTGTCATCCTCGCCCCTCTGCTCGAAGAGCTGCTTTGCAGGGGAATCATCCTGCGCGGGCTGCTCAAGCACACATCGGCCTTCATGGCGATTTTCTGGTCCGCATTGATTTTTGCCGTTATACACCTCAATCCTTTCCAGGCCCTGCCAGCATTCCTGCTCGGAATCTTCATGGGATGGACATATTACAAGACAGGGTCGCTGAAGCTCACGATCCTCATGCACTTCACCAACAACCTGCTGTCGCTGCTGATATCCTGGTACTTCCCGATGCTGTCCGCGACGGATTCGTTCAGGGACATCCTTCCGGCCTCTTCATACTGGCTCGTGACGGGCATCGCGGCGCTGATAATGGTGATAGGCTTCATCGTTCTGAGCTACGGATGGAAAGGAATGAACATAATCCGCAACAGCCGAAGATAGGATGAAACCGTATCCGTTAAGATTCGACCCTGTAGCCGTCGAAAGGCCTTGGGGAGGAACAGCGTTTTCCGACATACTCGGAAAGGTCTTCAAATACAAGGATGAAGACGGGAACGAACATACGCTTCCGCCCGAAACGGCGTTGGGCGAATGCTACGAAATAGCCGATCTCGGAGAGTGCGGCGAGACTCTCGTCAGCAACGGGATGCTGGCCGGGAATACCTTGGAGGAAATCACAGACACCTACATGGAAGAGCTCATAGGCGACAATCCGAGCCAATATTTCGGTTCGCAATTCCCCATCATGGTAAGGCTCGCCGACATACGGGGAAGTCTTCCGGTACATGTACATCCTGACGACCATACGGCCTTCGAAAGATACGACGCCCTCGGGAAAAAAGAGTTGTGGTACATAATGGAGGCAGGCAAGGATGCTGCGCTGTACCTGGGGTTCAACAAGGAGCTCAGCGCCCGGGAGCTTTTCGAGAGATGCATGGCAGGCACCATAAAGGAAACGATGCACCGCATCGTCCCTAAAAAAGGGGACATGATAGAAATACCGGCAGGCATGGCACACTGCGCCGAGGGAGGCATCCTGGCCGGAATCATAGAAGAGCCCTCGCTCATAAGGTTCGACCTCTACGGAAACGAAGGGACGCCGCAGGACAGGATATCCCACATCGGGGAATGCCTTGATTTCATCCGGCTCGGCATGTCCCGCCCTTCAGACCATATCAGCCGCAAGACAGGGCTCGTAAGTGACTCGGACGAGTTCACGGTAAAGCATACGGAGATGAAGGCCGGAGAAGAAAAGGACTACTATCTTGAAGATATCGACAGCGCTGCGATATTCCTTTGCGTGGAAGGAAAGGCTTCATTCAGATGCAATCCCGAAAAAAACCTTTCCGGATACAGTACCGTGCGCGGAGAGGCGGTGGTAATCCCGGCATCGGCCGATTCGCTGATGATAACGGCAGGGCCGGAAGGCTGCACCCTTCTTGAAGCCACGCTCAGGGAACGGACGGAACAGGACAGCTATACAGACAGATAAGCAAGCATGGAAGAGGTAAGGATCGACAAATATCTGTGGGCTATCAGAGTCTATAAGACAAGGGCGGACGCCACCGACGCCTGCAAAGGCAACAAGGTGCATATAAACGGAGCCGACGCAAAACCGTCAAAATGCGTCAAGATCGGAGACACCGTCACAGTGCGCAAGAACGAAGTCACATTTACATTCAAAGTCATAGAGCCTGTCGACAAAAGGCAGGGGGCGAAACTTGTAAGCAGCTATGCCGAAAACCTGACACCTCCCGAAGAACTCGAGAAACTGCACCGCCCCGTAGAAACCTTCTTCCTGAAAAGGGAACGCGGCGCCGGAAGGCCGACAAAGAAAGAACGCAGGGAAATGGACAACCTGTGGGACCGCTACTTTTTCGATTCAGAAGACGTATATCAGGACGAAGAAGACGCAGAAGACTATTGAGCCGACTTGCCGCCCTCCTGCGGAGGGACTTTCCTGTTGGAGTTGAACAGCGACATGGCCCTGTCAGGCCCCATGGTGACAAATGCCTTGACCGCATCCGCCGAACGGCCCAGCAACTCGGGCAAAGCCTCCTTCTCGGCTGCATCAAGCTCGCCGAGCACGAAATCCACCTGGCCTCCCTTGCCGAAGTCATGCCCGATTCCGATCCTTAAACGGGCATATTCGTCCGTCGCGAGCAACATGCTGATATTTTCCAAACCGTTATGTCCACCCGAACTTCCGCTTTTGCGCATCCGGATAGTCCCGTACGGCAGATTCAGGTCATCGGAAACCACGATGAGATTGGAAACCGGGACTTTCTGCCGGTCCAGCCAGTATCTGACGGCCTTACCGCTCAGATTCATGTAAGTCGACGGTTTAAGCAAAGTGACATTGTTGCCGGCCAGACGCAAAACAGCAACGGCTCCGTACCTTTCGGTGGAAAAAGAGATGTTGGATGCCTGGGCCCAGGCATCCAACACCATAAATCCCATGTTGTGCCGAGTATTCGCATATTCGCTGCCGATATTTCCCAAGCCGGCAACAAGATAATTCATACCCATGGCAAAACCTGTTAAACTGTATTGCCTCCGCTATGCCTGCTCGCTTGCAGCCGCAGCAGCAGCCCTTGTCATCCTCACTGCGCAGATGATGGTAGCCTTAGGCGAAACGATCTTGATATTGTCATAATGGAGATCGCCTGCGACAATCTGCTTGCCGAGGTTAAGGTCGGTAATATCGATATTGAGCCTGTCAGGGAGATCTTTGATCATACCGCTTACTTTAAGCTTCCTCGTGGAAACCATGAGCTTGCCGCCCTGGCGTACGCCGATAGAGTTTCCGCTGATAGCCACAGGAATGTCGATCACTACAGGCTTGTCTTCCTTCACCGCGAAGAAGTCCACATGCAACGCCTTGTCCGTAACAGGATGATACTGGACTTCGCGCAAAACCGCCAGCTGCTTCTTGCCGTCGACATCGAGTTCGATGATGTAGGAATTAGGAGTGTTTGTAATCTTTTCGAGATCCCTTGCCGATACGGTGAACAGGGTGTTCTCCACGCCGTTTCCATAATAAACGCAAGGAACCAGATTTTCCCTGCGGAGAGCCTTTACGGCCGCCTTGTTGCTGACCGTACGGCCAGTACCTTTCAATGTAATGTGTTCCATTAAGCAAAAAATTAAAAAAAAGTGTTACTCAGCCCGATTTTCACGGGCCCCATTGCACAAAAAAGCGCACAGGCTTTTTATGGGGCTGCAAATATAGCGATTTTTTTGAAAACGCAATGCAGGTTAAGACTGTTTTTCCTCTTAATCCGCTATCATCCCGGTAGCGGCGTTCCAGTCCAGCCCCCGGTAATATTCGTCAAGATAGGGCTCTTCGGGATTCTGGATGTAAGTGCTCAGGCCGCAGAATTCGGTTATGTCGAAACTGATGAAGCGTTCTGTCGCCTCCTTGAATATCACCGCTTCCTTCATGGCGGCGCTGAAATCCTCCATCAGAGGGGCCGACGGACCGAGCTCGCCGATAAAATCGGCCAAATCATAGAACCAATGCTTGTTCATCCTGAAATACGGCTGGATGGAAGACATGTCCAATGACGGCACCTTGTCCCTGTTTTCGTCGAATACCGCCTTGCACGCAGAGGCAAGGTTGTCGAGTTTGGAACAATCGACCACGGAAATCGTGGCGTAAGGAGAGCTGCTGGCAGCATAATAATAAAAATACAGGTCGGCCACTTCCTTCACTGCCGCATCCGCCGCCAGCCTGAAGAGCGGATCCATTATGTGCGTATAAGGGAAACCGTTGGCGAGCACCTCGGTCGGCGATGCGCAAAAATAGTCCGCGATATTCCTGAACTGGTATGCGACTTCGACACAGCCCATCAGGCAGCTGTCGAATATCAGGAAATCAAGATGCATCGGGATAGCCTCGGACAGGTCCACTATGTCTATCTCGCGTCCGGTTTCGCTGTCCTGCCCGAAACTCGTCGTTGAAATTTCCGGCACTGCCATTTTCACTATGGCGTCTCCATATACGTCGGTATGGTCGGTGGCTTCGCGGGGAGCATGCGACGGATCCGCATAACCGGAAGGCGCCCCTTCCTCGTAGTAGCGTTCAGGAAGCCATCCGGTGGAATGCGACCACAGTATCAGACCGTAATTTTCCGAAGGATAGTTGTCTTTGACATAGGTAAGAACGGTATTGACGCATTCCGCGCTTGCCGACACGCCGACATCGAAGCGGTAGACCTCCCTTTTTACAGGATTGCCGTCTTTGTCCCTGGACAGTTCGACAAGCACCGGTTCGATTTCCTCCGTATGGAGGAACACAAGCAGGTGTTCGCCGGTTCCATCGGAAGGAAGATAGCCCTCCAGCATGGAATCGTAGTTGTACTCGGCATATTTCGAAAGACTGTTGTCAGCGGACATATAGACTATCACCACCCTGCCGATGCCCGTATACGGGGTATCCTCATTACAGGAATACAGGCAAAAGGCAGCGGCCATCGCGGCCAGAAAGATGAAAAATTTTTTCATAATCAACATATTGGTTCGCAAATATAGCATTTTTCCGCCTAAAATGTTATCTTTGCCAATATCATTGAAAAAATTAATCGCCATGAACAGTAAAGATTCGATATTCGCCTTCATCGCAGGCGCGGCCGTCGGAGCCATCGCGGCACTGCTCTTCGCCCCGGAGAAAGGAAGCGAAACACGGGCAAGAATAGCCAGAAAGGCCGAAGAGGCGAAAAGTCTCGCCGACGAATTGAAAGAAAGCCTCCGTGAAACCGGAAACGGACTGAAGGAAAGCGTAAGGGAAAGGGCGCTCGACAGGCTCGACGCACTCGAAAGATACCTCGAGAAACTGTAACACCGTCTTAAAGATGAGCGAATTCACCAAACCGGCAGAAGAACTGTCGGAAGAGGCCGTGGAATATATCGAACTGCGGCTCAAGAAGTCTAAACTAAAAGCGGCCAAAGATCTGTCGACGGTCTTCGGCCGGTTTTCCGGCATGCTTGTAATGCTCATCGTCGGCATGACGGCACTGACAGCGGCCTCGTTCGGATGCATACTCATTCTGGGCGAAGCCATTGACAGTTACGCCGCAGGCTCGTTCATAGTGGCCGGCGCACTGGCGCTATCGGCAGCCGTACTGTTCGTCTTCAGGAAGAAACTGTTCAGGAACACTTTCATCAGACTATTCATAAAAATATTTTTCGACAATGACTGATTACGCCGGAATAAGGGATTACAAAAGCCTGATGGCATCGTTGGACGAGCTTCAGACCGAGATAGCCAAGAAAGAGGAGAGGCTCGGGATACGCTACGAAACGGTAAAAGAGTTCTATTCGCCGTCAAATGTAGCCGTCATGCTGGCACGCAGCCTCATCTCATCGGTGGACTGGATCTCGCTCCTGCTCCGCCTTGTCCGCAAACTGAAATCGGCACTCGGGGAAAATGACAATAAACACTGATAAGGATATGAATTTTAAGAAATTGCTTGTGTACACACTGGGATTATCGGCCATCGTTACCGGTTGCGGTAACGGCGCCACAACGGAAACTTCCGAAAGCGGATTCCGCTATACTATCGACGAATTCGCCGACATAAAGATCATGCGTTACCGGATTCCCGGATGGGACTCGCTCTCATTCCGCCAGAAAAGCCTGCTATACCATCTCGGGGAGGCTGCGAAATACGGACGGGACATCATCTGGGACCAGAACTTCAAATACAACCTCGAAATCAGGCACATGCTCGAATCCATCATAAACGGCTATGAAGGGGACAGGGAATGCCAGGAATGGAAAGATTTCATCACATACGCAAAAAGAGTGTTCTTCAGCAACGGCATACACCACCACTATGCCGAAGACAAATTCGTTCCCGGCTGCAGCAGGGAATATTTCGCCGGCCTGATAGAGGCTTCGGGAAATACCACGAATGCCGAAACGCTGCTTGAAATAATGTACGATCCGGAACTCTACCCTCAAAGGAAATACGCAGGCGATGACGGCAAAGACATCCTCATGGCATCGGCTGTGAATTTCTACGACGGGGTCACACGGCAGGAAGCCGAAAGATTTTACTCCGCAATGGAATCCGCCGACGATCCCCGTCCTGTATCATACGGACTTAACAGCAGGCTGGTCAAGAAAGACGGGAAGATCTTCGAAGACACATACCGCATCGGCGGAAGATACGGCAAGGCTATCGAAAAGATAGTGGAAGAGCTGGAACTTGCAAGCCGGTTCGCAGAGAACGACCTGCAGAAGAAGCACATCGCCCTGCTCATCGAATATTACAAGACCGCAGACCTGAAGACATGGGACGAGTACAATATCGCATGGGTGAACGACACCGTTTCGGATGTGGACTTCGTCAACGGATTCATTGAGACTTACAACGATCCGTTAGGAATGAAGGCAACATGGGAATCCATCGTGAACATCAGGGACAAACAGGCTTCGCAAAGGACAGAGACCATAAGCGCCAACGCCCAATGGTTCGAGGACAACTCCCCTATCGACCCACGCTTCAAGAAAGCCAAGGTGAAAGGTATATCCGCCAAAGTAATCGACGCCACCACTTTGGGAGGAGAATGTTATCCGTCGACGCCTATCGGAGTGAACCTCCCGAACGCCGACTGGATACGCAAGGAACACGGCTCGAAATCAGTGACCATCGCAAATATCACCCACGCCTACAACATGTCGGCGGAAGAAGCCCCGAAGAGCACTACCTCCGAATTCGCATGGGATGAAGACGAAGTGGCGATGATCAAGAAATACGGAACTTACACCGACGACCTGCATACCGACCTGCACGAATGCCTCGGCCATGGTTCGGGCCAGCTGCTGGCAGGCGTATCCTCGAATGCCCTCGGAGAATACAGCTCCGCCCTGGAAGAGGCAAGGGCCGACCTGTTCGCGCTCTACTATATGGGCGATCCGAAGATGGTAGAGCTCGGACTTCTACCTGACATGGAAGCATACAAAGCGCAATACCTTACTTATATAAGGAACGGTATCTTCGTACAGTTCGCAAGAGTGGAACCGGGAAGGCCGAACACCGAAGCCCACATGCAGAACCGCAAGCTCATCGCCGAATGGTGCTACGAAAACGGGCTCGAAGACAATGTAATCGAGAAGAAGACAAGAGACGGCAAGACATATTTTGTCATCAACGACTATGAACGGCTGCGCGGACTTTTCGGAGAGCTTCTGGCCGAAATCCAGAGAATCAAATCCGAAGGAGACTATCAGGCGGGCAAGGCTTTGATCGAGAAATACGCCGTTAACATCGATCCTGTCCTGCACAAGGAAGTCCGTGAAAGATATGCCTCACTCGGACTCAAGCCTTACGGAGGATTCGTCAATCCGGAAATAGTCCCGGTAGTCGAAAACGGAGAAATCACGGATTACAGATTGGAATATGCCGACGATTTCCTCGGACAGATGCTCGAATATGGTGAAAAATATGGAGTTCTGTAACAATATCCGAAAAATTGGATTATTTTTGCATTAAATATTTCAACTCAACACACCTTAATGTATAACAATTAACAATTTTTATTTCATGAAAGAACTTGTAGACCAGATCAAGGCTGAAATCGAAGTTTTCATCGCCAATGCGGATGCACAGGTAGAGAAAGGCAATAAGGCAGCCGGAACAAGGGCACGCAAAGCCGCTCTCAACATCAGCAAGTTGATGAAAGAATTCAGGAAAGTATCTGTCGAGGCTTCAAAGTAAGCAGGACAAACGGAATCGGGCCGATCCGGCCGCAAACTCTAAAAGAGGCTGTGTCCTATGCGACATGGCCTTTTTTTTCAAAACACCAGTCTTACATTGTCGATCCAGAGCTTGTTGCCTATCGCGCCTACGAAAGCTTCGCCGAAGCTTGAGGAAAAACGGATTATCAGCCAATTGGGCTTCGTCCCTGGTTCGGCCCAGCCTATCTCGTGTACCGGGACGGATTCGCCACGGCTGTTCAGGGTATAGTTGGAAAGGCGCTCTTCGATCAGTCCCATATACGGTTCGTAGCCGGGATCCGAGGTTATGTCCCCGTACTTGACCGGCACCGTATGGCCGTCGACCCATTCCAAAGTGCTTTCGGTAATCCTCTCGTAACCGGTGCCGACACGGTAAGCGTACACATTCCCGTTTTCGTCTTCCCAACGGTACTGCAGCATGAGTACCAGATCCGCATAATCCTTGTAGCCCATCGGCTTCTTCCTCGACAGGCCCGTGGCCCTGATCGCCTCTCCTCCGACGACCGCCTTGTAATCCAGCTGCATCGCCTTAGGCGTAGCGGTAAACGGAACGCCGAACAGGAGCTTTCCCTGAGGGTTCTTGGTATCGCGTATAGGCTCGACCACCTTTCCCAGGAAGATCGACCCCTGCGCCGCCACATCCATATTCAGGAGTCCTAACACTTTGAGTTGTTCGAGCACCACCTCGCACTTTGCGCAATAGCCGTCGCCGCGTTTTTCGGGAAATACGCTCGTACTCGTCTTGACGACGCCCAGCACATCCGCGTATACATTGGAAGTACGCCAGACGCAGCCTTCGGGATTCACATATATCTTACGCCCCGTGATAGTATCATTGCTGGCGGAAGGCTCGTACAGCATGGCCGTCTGACCGCCTATTATGTCGGATTCGTCCATGACGCGCACCGTCCAGAAATCGAATTTCCCTATTCTTTCCATATCCGCCGCCACCTTCTCATTGTCCTGTCCGAAAACCCGGAACGAAAAGGGGAGAAAAATCGCGATTAAAATAATCTTCTCAGCAAGTTTGTTCAGCATAAAATCCCTATATTTGTGACTTTATTGTTTAACACATGCACTATGCGCGCTGTCAAACAAGCGCCAAAATTACAAATTTTTCAATAAATGCAAATTATGGCCAGACTCATAAATACATTGCTCGCCGCCTGCCTGATCGCCCTCTGGGCGCTTCCCGGGGCTGCCTCCCCGGTAAAGACAGGACGGACCGTCATCACACAGCCCGACGGAAGCCGCGTCACCGTGACATTCCGGGGAGACGAATATTTCAGACTGACGACGACCGAAGACGGAGCGGCAGTAAGCCTGTGCAAGGACGGATATCTGCGGTATGTGGTATATGAAGACGGGAAAAGGAGGGTCACGGATCATATCGTCGGGGACAAGGACGCCCCGGCTTCCGTCATCCGGCAGGCACGCGACATACCATACGCCCTTCTGATTGAAAACGCAAAAAAAAGGCGCCGCGAATACACCGACATAGTCAACGGCCAGCGCAGGCGGGCTCCGCTGATGACCGGGGCGGAAGGCCAGCTGGGGCTTGTAAAGGCGGTGATAATACTTGTGGACTTCCCGGACCTGCCTTTCACCCAGGGCGACAATGCCAGGTTCAATTCCATGCTTAGCGCTGACGGTTATTCGGAAAACGGCGGCACAGGTTCGGCAAAAGAATATTTCAAGGCCCAGTTCGGCGACCTTGCGGATTTTCAGTTCGATGTATACGGGCCATACACGGCCGGGAACGGTTACGCATATTATGGCGGGAACGACGAAACGGGCAACGATTCCGCCCCGGCGGAACTTGTGGCCGAGGCATGCAAGGGGCTGGACTCCCAGATAGATTTCAGCCAGTACGACATTGACGCAGACGGCATCTGCGATTTTGTGTTCATGTTTTTCGCCGGGAATGACGAGGCGCAGAACCCCGCCCTGTACGAAGACAACATCTGGTCCCACGCACATGTGATAGATTATTTTGACGACAACCTCGTCCTCGACGGGGTAAGGATATCGAAATATGCCTGCACTTCCGAGCTCCGTCTGTCCGGCAACGGGTCCGTCTTTACTTCGATCGGAACATTCTGCCACGAGTTCAGCCATACTTTAGGGCTTGTGGACGCATACGACACGAGCTACAACTATGACGGGATGGCCACAGCCGATGCGCTTTGGGGGAGCACTTCGATAATGGATTCGGGCTCGTACAACAACGAAGGCAACACTCCTCCCAATTACAACGCCTTCGAGAGGGAAATGCTCGGAATCGCATCCGCAAGGGAGCTTGCCACCGGCGAACAGACACTCGCGCCGATAAACTCATGCAACGAGTTCATCAGATTCGACACGGATACCCCGGACGAGTATTTCATCGTCGAATGCCGCCAGAAAGAGGGATGGGATGCCCACATACCCGCATCCGGCCTGCTGGTATACCATATCGACCGTTCGGAAAACGAAGCAGGCACTTCGTATTATTACGGCACTCCGGTCACCGCCGGGCAAAGATGGCTTTACAACGAAGTGAACAGCTATCCGCTGCATCAGTGCGCCGATCTCATCGAAGCCGCCTACCCGGCCGACAAGAACAACCCTGCCGACATATTCTTTCCCGGCCCCCAGGGCGTAACCCATTGCTCGTCCCAAACGCATGCAGACTATGCCGCCTGGAACGGAAACCGGGCGGCGTACCAGCTATATGACATCAAGATGTCGGGAAGCGATGCCGTCTTCCAGCTGCTCGATGCGGACGCCCTGGATCTGCCGACCGTAACCAAGCACAGCATCACAGTGGCAGGCCAGAATGTCATAATGTCCTGGGATACGGACAAGGAAGACGAGGAGGCGACGGCCATGGTACGGCTATCCTACAAAGACGGCGGGATTGTAGCCGAACAGGAGGCGGAAGGCAATTCCGTGTCATTCATGGATCTTGAAGTCGCGAAGGACTATACGATAACGGTATGGTACTCGAAAGGAGGCATCGAAGGGGAAAAATACACGGTGGATTTCACTACATTCGAACAAAAAAGCGACTTTCCATATATCTTCATCAACAGGGACGACCTTGTCAAAGGGAATGCGATAAAGCTCGACCTCATCAATCTCGAAAGCAGCGACTGCAAGATCGAATGGTTCCTCGGGGATTTCATAATCACCACTCCCGACAGGTTCGTAATAGCCTTCGAAGGAACCAGGCAGCTGAGAGCGGTCGTTACCTATCCTGACGGCAGGAAGGAAAGCGTCATGCTCGAAATAAACATCCCGGTATCGGAAGAGGAGGAAGAACAATAAGGCGGCCGCCTATTTGGAAAGTATCCTGGATACAAGCTCCAGCAAAAGCTCTCCCGGCGTCGCCTCGCCGGCATCCCCGCCTTTGCTCTTGAAATCGTATTCTTTGATTTCGGCTATCACGGCCATGCATTTCCTTATGGGAAAATTCCTGGCCGCCGTTTCGTATTCCTGCAGGAAGTAAGGGTTTATGCCTATCTCCTTGGCCTTTTCCTGCTGGGAAGCCGAAGGATTTCGCTGCATCAGGGCCTCGTATTTCAGAATCCTGAAAAAATGCAGAAAGAGGGCGTTTACCGCCGCCGGCAGGGCAAATCGCGGCGACACCCCGAGATAGGCGGCGATATGGAAGGATTTGGCCGAATCTCGGTAGGAAAGGGCCTTGGTGAGTTCGAAAACGCTGAACTGGCGGGTGATGCCGACATTACGCTCGATGTCTTCGACGCGGATTTCGGTTCTTCCGTTTTCCAGGCTTTTCTTGATTTTTTCACCTTCCAGGGCTATCTTGCTCAATTCGGTACCGGAATATTCGGCAAGCAGGGCGGCGGCATCGGGAAGGATGCGTAAACCTTCCGAGGCGAAATACGATGAAATCCATCTGGGGAGTTCGTACTCCTTCACCGGGGAAGACTCGAGCACCACTCCGTTTTTCGATATTTCCTTATACAGGACGGTCCTTTTGTCAAGGGTCTTTCCCATGTAACAAAGCACCAATACCGTGGTATCCAGAGGGGCAGAGGCGTATTTGGCCAAATCTTCAAGTCTCTTGACCGACTGCGCTTCCCTTACCGCGACCATCTGGCGGCTGGCCATCATCGGATAACGCGAAGCCGCATTGGCTATGTCCGCCCCGGTGACATCGGCTCCATAAAACACCGTAAGGTTGAAATCCTTCTCCGACTCGTCCAGCACGCTTTCCATCAGCATCCCGTATATCCTGTCTATGTAATACTGCTCCTCGCCCATCAGCAAGTAGACAGGGCTGAAACGCCCGGCCTTGATATCGGCTGAAACGGTATTGAATAAGCTCTGCGTGTTACCGGCTCCCTTTGCCATATGCGAACATTTTAATTACGACTCCTCATCCGGCATCAAAGTTAATAAAATTTGTAACTTTGTAGGTTGAGAAGTCGCATGAAATGGAGGAAATTTTTGATCCTTTGAGGAAGAAAAATGTCAGGCTGACTCCGGAAGAAAATGTAAGACAATGGTTTATCCGAGTACTGAACGGGAATGCCGGAGTACCCATGACACACATGATGAGCGAGGTAGCATTGAATATCGGCAAGAAAAAGATGCGTGCCGACATCATAGTGTACGACAGGAAACTGCAAAGCGCCTGCATCGTCGAATGCAAAGAGCCGTCCGTGAAACTCGACGGGGAGGTACTCGCACAGGCGCTGAGGTACAACATGGCGTCGGAGGTGCCGTACATCTGCATTACCAACGGGACGAAAACATTTTTTTACAGGAAGACCGGCGACGGCTCATACGCGAGTTTGAACCACCTTCCGTCTTTCGAAGAGATGGACGGAGGGACAGAAAACTGAATTTTTTATGACGATTGTTAATACTGAATATCTTGACAGACCGGTTTTTAAAATAGTTTCCGAATGCGCCGCCAAACTTGGCGTGAGGAGTTTCGTAATCGGCGGATATGTCCGGGACTCGTTCTTGCAGATACCATGCAAGGACATAGACATCGTAGTCGAGGGAAGCGGCATCGCCCTTGCCGAAGCGGTGGGGGCAAGAGTCCGTTCCAATGTTTCGGTCTTCAAAAACTTCGGCACGGCGATGATCCGCTACAAGGATACCGAATTGGAATTCGTGGGAGCGAGAAAGGAATCATATCACAGAGAGTCGCGCAAGCCTATCGTCGAGGACGGCACCCTGGAAGACGACCAGCTGAGAAGGGATTTCACGATAAACGCCATGGCTTTCAGCCTGTGCAAAGAGGATTTCGGGGCGCTCATCGACCCTTTCGGAGGAATACGGGATCTGACGGCCGGGATAATCCGTACCCCGCTCGACCCGGACACCACTTACAGCGACGATCCGCTGAGGATGATAAGGGCGATCCGTTTCGCCACGAGATTCGGTTTTACCATCGTGCCCGAATCGCTCGAATCCATCAGCCGTAACAGAGACAGGCTCGATATACTTTCGAAAGAGAGGATAGCCGAAGAGCTTCACAAGATCCTGTCATGCGGCACTCCGTCCATCGGTTTCCGCCTGCTGGACAGCACCGGGCTGCTTGAAAAGATACTTCCGGAGCTTACTCGCCTGAAAGGGGTGGAAACGATCGACGGACACGGACACAAGAACAATTTCGAGCATACGCTCGAAGTCGTCGACAATATATGCCGAAACAATCCGTCTTCAGACCTGTGGCTGAGATGGGCCGGGCTTCTTCACGATATAGGCAAGGCTCCGACAAAGCGTTACGATCCTAAAACCGGCTGGACTTTCCATGGGCATGACATCGTCGGGGCCAAGATGGTGCCTGGAATCTTCAAGAGCCTGCACATGCCTCTTAACGAGAAGATGAAGTATGTCCAGAAGCTCGTAGGCCTCCACCTCCGCCCTATCGCATTGGTTACCGACGAGGTGACGGACTCCGCCGTCAGGAGGCTGCTTTTCGATGCAGGAGACGACATAGACGAGCTGATGGAACTCTGCGAGGCGGATATAACATCCAAAAATCCCAGGAAGGTCGAACAGCTGAAAAGGAATTTTTCACTCGTCAGGAGAAAACTGGCCGAGGTCGAAGCAAAGGATGCGATCAGGAATTTCAAGAATCCCGTGGCCGGCGAAATCATCATGTCGCATTACGGCATCGGGCCGGGCCCCGTACTCGGCGAGATAAAGGAATATGTGAAGAACGCGATTCTCGACGGAGTGATCGAGAACGACGCTGAGGCGGCCATGGAGCTGATGAGAAAATATGTCGCCTCCAATTACGGCTGGCCGGAAATCAATCCAGCTTCTGCCCGATCAGATGCATGAATTCTTCCCTTGTCCTCGGGTCTTTGAGGAAGGCTCCTGAAAAGGCCGAGGTAGTCGTGAGCGAATGCTCTTTCTGGACTCCCCTGAGCCTCATGCAGGTATGTGCCGCTTCGATGACAACCGCCGTTCCGAGAGGCTTGAGTGTCGAATCTATGCATTCAAGTATCTGGGTGGTAAGCCTTTCCTGGACTTGCAGGCGGCGGGCATAGCATTCGACGACACGGGCAATCTTGCTCAGGCCGGTGATCCTGCCGTTGGGGATATAGGCCACATGGGCTTTGCCTATGAAGGGGAGCATGTGGTGTTCGCAGGTCGAATAGAGCTCTATGTCCTTGACCAGCACCATCTGGCTGTATTTTTCTTCGAAAAGGGCGGCACGGAGTATTTCATGACCGTCCTGAAGGTATCCGTTGGTAAGGAACTGTATTGCCTTGGCGACTCTTTCAGGGGTCTTGAGCAAACCCTCTCTCGAAGGGTCCTCCCCTATCAGCTCGAGTATCGCCTTGTAATGCTCTGCAAGTTTTGCGGTAATCTCCTCGTCGTAACACTCTATTTTCCTATATCCCATGACATTAAATCTAAAATTCCTATAAGCTGTTTGAAATTTTTTCTCAGAAGATTCGAGACAGGCTTTCGTGCAGTTTTTACGATTAAAACGGCGGAAACATGCCGAAATGATGTCGCAAAGAACTTTTGAAAAAAAAATTTAAAACGGCTTCTTAATCCAAAGGCCGCAAAATTAATCAATTTTCATCAACAGTTTCCCATATTAATGCGTATTTTTGGGAGTTAAAATGAAAAATGAGATGAAGATTTATACTAAAACCGGCGATGAAGGGAGGACTTCCCTTGTCGGAGGAAAACGGGTCGCGAAGGACCACCCGCGCGTCATGGCTTACGGAGACATCGACGAATTGATTTCGTGGATAGGCATATTGAGGGTATCGCTACCGGAACATGACAACGAGCTGAGGAGGATACAGTGCGCGCTCATGAACGGGTCGGCGCACATCGCCAGCGAGGATTCGGCAAAATCGCTGCCGGCATTCCCGGCAGAGGATACTGCATGGCTCGAAAAGCGGATTGACGAAATGACTTCCGCGCTCCCGCAGCAGACGGCTTTCATACTTCCGGGAGGGCCGAAGGAAGCGGCTGAATGCCATGTTGTCAGGACTGTATGCCGCCGCTGCGAGCGGTCCTCCATTGCATTGGGCGATATGCGGGAAGAGGTGAAGGCAGTGATCAAATATATCAACAGATTGTCCGATTATATGTTTACATTGGCACGATATGTGACAACGGCAAAAGGCCAGTCGGAAGATTTCTGGCTGCCATGATGATCGGACGGGAGTCGCCCGGTTTTTTTCCAGAAGAAAAATCCCCGGGGGCTTCGAAGATTGAAAAAGTTTTTTATCTTTGCGCGCCAAAAGCCGGACTGTGAAGTTGCCTTTCCGGTACGACAGACAAGCAAAGAAAGTTTAACTATTTAACAGACAACGCAATGTATTGGACACTTGAGCTTGCTTACAGATTGGAAGATGCGCCGTGGCCGGCGACTAAGGACGAACTCATAGATTACGCTACCAGATCCGGAGCTCCGCTCGAAGTCATAGAAAACCTTGAAGATTTGGATGATGACGGCGAAATCTATGAAAGCATAGAAGACATTTGGCCAGACTATCCTACCAAAGAAGACTTCTTCTTCAACGAGGAGGAATATTGACAGCTTTTTAGTAAGCTAAATTATTAAATTACAGCGCGATAAGCAATGGAAATTTGTTTGTCGCGCTGGTGTTTTATGGTCTCAAATGGTGCGGTTTGTTTGGACAAATTACAGTAGAGGCAAGGAGGTTTGTGAGTAAAGAGGCTAAGCAGGCGTGAAATGGCCAAGGGCTGTAATCTATGATACAAAAACTGCCGGCAGGAACCTGCTTAAAGAAATAAATGAGCTCTTGCATCCGGCAAAATAACTCTTGACAAATATGAGGCACAGAAGGCGGATATACAGAAGATCATTGCAGAGTACCAGTCTAAGTTGGATGACAAAGCGAGTAAACTTTTGGTAAAGGAGCAGAAATTGGAGCAACTGACAAAGGATGCTACAAAAATTCGTTCTGTCATCCAGCTGTTCCGTAATCACAAGGTTGACTTCTCGCCGCCACAAATTACAGAGAAAGCACCCATGTTCGGCACAGACAAATGGGTCGAGCGTCAGAACAAATATACCTCTAAACAGTTTATCGAGATTGTCCGGAAGATAGAATCCTTGTATAGGAATGATGGACGGCAGGTCGAAGCTGCCCAACGCAATGTCCTGGCTGATTACGGCGAACTATACCAGTTACGGAAGGATGTCAAAACGCTTATCGAAAATAATGATGTCCTGAAATCAACATTGGAAACAATGCTTGATCAGTTTGCAAACCCTTCTCTCCGCTTAAAGATATTTGCCATCGCCGATGCTCTTGCCGGAGGAACGCCCGTTGCAATCTCTTCCGGTGGCGGAGGTGGTGGCAATTCCGACTCAGACCTTCACTGGGATGGCCGCAGACCAGATGAGGAGGAAGAGGCGTATAGGAGAAGATGTCTGATGTTTGCGATAGGGATAGTGGCAAAACATAATAGAATGTATAATAAAAGAAAATGATAGCTATTAAGGATAATTATTTTAAGGGTTACTTATTTTTGGTCTGGTTTTAATTATCTTTGCGCCTAAAGCAATATAATTTATGCGATGGAAGCTATGGATGATATGAATAGAATAAAAGTAGTTCTTGTAGAGAAAAAGAAAACCAGTAAATGGCTTGCGGGGGTTTTACAAAAAAATCCTGCAACTATTTCAAAATGGTGTACTAATACTTCTCAGCCAGATGTCGCCACACTGCGAGAAATAGCACGTGTTCTTGATGTTGATGTGAAGGAACTTCTTAACTCTACGAAATAGTATTTCCACTAAGATATGGCTAAAAAGAAATATAAATCAGAAGAAGATATAATTGCCAAAGACGAAAAGTCTATTAGGATGGAAGGTGTCCAAAACTTGTATAACTTCTTGTTCGAAGCGTGTAATATATTGAGAGGACCTGTAAGCCAGGATAATTTCAAAGATTATATAACCCCTATCCTATATTTTAAACGCATTTCAGATGTTTATGATGAGGAAACACAGGCGGCACTTGACGAAAGCGGAGGAGACAAAGAGTATGCATCATTACCGGAACAACATAGATTTGTAATTCCTGATGGTTGTCATTGGATAGATATTAGAGAACGTACTGAAAACCTTGGAGCTGCAATTGTTGGAGCAATGAGGGGTATCGAGTTGGCTAATCCTGATACGTTATATGGTGTATTGTCTGTGTTTAGCGCTCAAAAGTGGACAGATAAGAAAAACCTGTCGGACAGTAAAATCCGCGATCTGATCGAACACTTGTCTACTCGTAAGTTGGGAAATAAGGATTACCCGGCAGATTTGATGGGCGATGCATACGAAGTATTGTTGAAAAAATTTGCAGATGACTCTAAGGCAAAAGCAGGTGAGTTCTATACTCCACGTCCGGTAGTAAACTTATTGATTAGAATTCTTAATCCAAAACCTGGAGAAACTGTATATGATCCTGCCTGTGGTAGCGGAGGTATGCTAATAGAGGC
>DEPW01000084.1:0-759 GCA_002358965.1 Bacteroidales bacterium UBA3382 | reverse complement strand
TTATGCAGGGAGATACTTTGCGTTCACCAAAGATTCTGCAAGGAAGTGAGATCGCCAAGTTTGATTGTGTGATAGCTAATCCGCCTTTTTCGCTTGAAAAATGGGGAGCCACCGAATGGTCGTCTGATAAATTCAGTCGCAATATCTGGGGAACACCAAGTGATTCTTGCGGTGATTATGCATGGATTCAACACATGGTAAAATCCATGGCACCGGGGAACAGCCGCATGGCAGTAGTCATGCCGCAAGGCATTTTGTTCCGTGGTAATGAAGATGGTCGTATTCGTGAGAAAATGATCAAGAGTGATTTGATAGAGGCTATTGTAACCTTGGGCGACAAACTCTTCTATGGGACGGGCTTATCACCATGTTTTCTTATTCTGCGCCGTATGAAACCTGCAGAACGCTCTGCGCGAATTCTCATGGTCGATGCTACAAAAATACTGACACAAAAGCGAGCACAGAATATCCTTTCTCCAGAGGATGTTGATCATATCTATCAACTTTATTTGGATTATAAGGATGTGGAAGACTATTCTAAGGTCGTTACTTTAAAAGAGATAGAAGATAAAGAATTTAACCTGTCTCCAAATCGCTATATCAACTATCATCGTGAGACTGTTCGCCCATACGAAGAGGTAAAGCGTGAATTTTTGGAAGCGATCGAGGCGGTAAAATTGGCTGAACAAGAATTTACCAGACTGATAGAAAATTGAGTATGGCTGAAGCAAAAAAATATAGAATAAAAGATGAGCCTAT
>DEPW01000104.1:5187-19782 GCA_002358965.1 Bacteroidales bacterium UBA3382 | reverse complement strand
GTATCTCCCATGAAGACCTGTGCCGGGTATGAATTGTACCATAGGAAGCCGATGAGGGCGCCGACCATCGCAGCGAAGACGATGGTGATTTCGCCCGTCCCGGGTATGTACATTATATTAAGNNCCCATGAATACTTGTGCCGGGAAGGCGTTGTACCATAGGAATCCCACTAATGCTCCGATGAACGCGGCGGCGTAGACCACAAGTTCGCCGCTGCCGGGTATGTACATTATATTAAGGTATGCGGCATCGTTGATATTTCCGGACAAATAGGCCAGCACTCCCAGGGCGGTGCCTACTATGGCCGATATGCCGGTGGCCAGTCCGTCCATCCCGTCCGTGAGGTTGGAGGCGTTGGAGCAGGCCGTAATCACAAGGATGATGACGATGATGTAGACTGCCCAAGTGAATATTTCCCCGAAAGCTCCGCAGAACGGGCTCAGGGTGCTGTAGTCGAATTCATGGTTCTTGACGAACGGTATGGTGGTCGCCGGCATGGTATGCATGCCTTCGTGCAGCAGTACCGCCGTCCCGACGAGGATTCCGAGCAGTATCTGGCCGATGAGCTTCTTCCTCTCGCTAAGTCCGTTCTTGTTTTTGCGGTATACCTTGATATAATCGTCCGCGAATCCGAGTCCTCCGAGCCAAATCAGGGTCGCTATCAGCAGTATCACATAAAAATTGGTCAGGTCGCTGAACAGCACCACCGGGACGAGGATCGACATGAGAATGATGATGCCTCCCATCGTCGGGGTCCCCTTTTTCTGCAGCTGTCCCTCGAGTCCGAGATCCCTTATCTCTTCTCCGATCTGTCTGCGCTGGAGCAGACGGATGATCTTCTTCCCGAATATCAGCGACATTATGATGGACAGCAGGCTCGCGCACACGGCCCTGACGGAGATGTATTGCATGAGCCCCGAACCTGGAAAATCGGTTATCCCTTTTAAATATTCGAACAGATGGTATATCATTTCAGCGTATTTTCAAATATTTCCTTGACTATTCCGTATTCGTCGAAATCCCTCTTTTCATGCCCGACAATCTGGTAGGTCTCGTGGCCTTTCCCGGCAAGCAGGATCACGGCTCCTTTCGGCGCTGTCATTATCGCGGTGCGGATCGCGTTCTTCCTGTCGGTGATGAATATGGCCTTCTTCATGCCCTCGTCGCTGAATCCGGCGGCTATTTCGGAGATAATGGCATCCGGGTCTTCCGTCCTCGGGTTGTCCGAGGTGACGAAGATGCGGTCGGAGTATTTTTCCGCGATACGGGCCATTTCAGGCCTTTTGCTCCTGTCTCTGTCGCCTCCGCAGCCGAACAGCGTAATGATTTCGTGGCCGCGGCCTATGTCCCTGAGCGTCTTCAGCACATTCTGCAGTGCATCCGGGGTGTGGGCATAGTCTATCACGACCGTCAGGTCTTCTCCGCCCCTTAAGTATTCGAGCCGCCCTGCCACCGGTCCGAGTCCGCTTATGACCTTCAGTGTCTCGTCGCTGTCGGCCCCGAGCAATACAGCCGTCGAGTAGACCGCGAGTATGTTGTAGGCGTTGTGGGCTCCGATGAGCCTGCACCACAGTTCTTTTCCGTCAATGCTGACAAGCATCCCGTCGAAGCTCTCCTCGATGATGCGGCAGGTGTGGTCGGCCGGTTTGTGGCATGAATATGTGACGACTGCCGCTCTGGTGTTCTGTACCATTACGAGTCCGTTGCGGTCATCCGTGTTGGTGAGCGCGAACGCCTCTTTCGGAAGGTTGTCGAAAAACATCTTCTTGCATCTGAGGTATTCGGCGAAAGTCTTGTGGTAGTCGAGATGGTCGTGGGTCAGATTGGAAAATATGCCTCCGGTGAAGCGCAGCCCGGCCGTCCTTTCCTGCTGGATGCCGACGGAGCTTACTTCCATGAAACAATATTCGCAGCCGGCCTTTACCATTTCGGCCAGCAGGGAATTGATCGTTATCGGGTCCGAAGTGGTGTTAAGTGTCGGGTATTCCTTTCCGCAGACATAGTTGGCTATCGTCGAAAGCAGGCCGCATCCGTAGCCGAGTGCGGTGAATGTCCTGTAAAGCATCGTGGCCGTGGTGGTCTTCCCGTTCGTGCCGGTGATGCCTACGAGCCTGAGGTTCGACGACGGATGGCCGTAAAAGCAGTCTGCAATCAGTGAGACGGCCTTCCTCGAATCGTCTGTCCTCGCAGACGGGATTCCTTCCGGACGGTATGCCGGATCTTCGAAGACGATTGCCGACGCTCCGTTTTCGATTGCTTTGGCTATGTATCTGTGTCCGTCTGTCTCGAATCCCCTTACGGCAATGAACAGTGCCCCGGGACGGCATTTCCTCGAATCGTCCGTGACAGAGGTTATTTCCGTTCCGGTATTTCCGTATGCCGCTGTCGCTCCGAAAGCTTTTATGAGTTCTTCAAACTTCATGGCTCATCCTAATTTTATTACTACCGTCTGGCCTGCCGTTCCTGTTTCTCCGGCCTGCGGAGTCTGTGACGATACGAGCCCTTCTCCGCTGTAGGCGACTTTGAATCCTCTGTTCTCCAATAAGTACAGGGCATCGGTAAGTCCCATTCCAGTTACATCCGGAATCGTATAGTCTCCGAACTGGCCGGTGTCTATGTGCCTCTCAGGTATTTCGGGCAGCTCCGAGCCGGCTTCGATCCGCTCTCCCCACTCGGGGCCGAGGACGCAGATATTGTCCACTATCTCTCTGAATACCGGACCCGCCCAGCTCCCTCCGTACATGTTGCCTTTCATCTTTTTCGAATAGACTACGACGATTGCGCTGTATTTTGGCTTTTCGGAAGGGAAAAATCCCACGAAAGTGGCCTGGTGCTGCCTGTAGCCGTCCGGAGTCACATAATCCGACCTGTGTTTCCCGTTTGCGTCGGTAAAGTTCTGAAGTATCCTGGCGGTTCCGGTCTTTCCTGAAACGGAGCATTTCGCATCGCGCATGGCCGACCCTGTTCCTTCGGTCACGACGGTCCTGAGGGCCCGTTTTACCGTATCGATGGTGCTTTGCGAGCAGAGTTTGCCGTTGAGGACTGTCGGACCGAATGTCTTGACCGGCATCCCGTCCTTTTCCAGAGCCTCTACGAGGTACGGCTTCATGACTTTTCCGTCGTTGGCCACGGCGTTGTAAAATGTCAGTATGTTAAGAGGTGTGATGTTCACATTGTAACCGATGGCTATCGTAGGCAGGGATGTGCCGCTCCAGTTGGCGCTCCCCGGGGTAGGAATGAAGGAGTAACCGAGACCCTCGATGTCGAAATCGAACCTCTCGCAGAGCTTGTAGCTGTAAAGCTTGTCCACATATTCATCCTCGTGCCCCGTGTAATTGTCGCATACGAGTTGCCTGAATACCATGTTGGAAGATTTCATGAAGCCCCAGAGCAGGCTTACTTCTTTGTTGTCGCGTATGTATTCGTCATGGAAAGTCCGGCCATTGTACGACCAGATGCCGCGGTTTCCTTTGATCTTCGTATCAAGCGTAGCCTTGCCGTCTTCGATGAGGGTTACAAGGGCGGCGAGCTTGAATACCGAGCCCGGTTCCGAAGTCTGTCCGATAGCGTAGTTGTATATCTCGTCCAAATCCCCCTTTTTGTTGCGTTTGAGATTTACCATGGCCCTGATGGCTCCCGTCTCGACATCCATGATGATGACGCAGCCTCCTTCTGCCTTCGAGACGGTGTCGATCTGATTCCTCAATGCCCTGTCGGCTATGTCCTGCAAGGCGATGTCGAGGGTCGTGCGGACATCCAGCCCGTCTTCGGGATAGATGATTTCCTTGTCCAGATCCGGTATGTATTCGCCGTTTTCCGTGCGTCTTAACGATTGGTGTCCCTCTTTTCCGTGCAGGTGGTGGTTGAATTTGCCTTCTATGCCTATGAGGTTGTTCCCTGAAGAATTGTCATTGTCCTTTACATAGCCGATAGTCCTCCTGGCAAGCTTGCCGTAAGGGTATATGCGGCTGTCGTGTTTCTCTATTATCAGTCCTCCGGCGTTCTGTCCGAGACGGAATATCGGAAAGGTCTTCAGCAGATTCATCTCGTCGTGAGATATGTCTCTGTTTCCGATTCTGAAATATTGGTTGCCGTCGCGGCGTGCCTGTATGATTTCGGCCTTGTATCTTGCGGCGCTTTTGTCTCCGAATATTGCCGACACTCCCATGGCAAGGCTGTCTATGCCCTTTTGGAAGGTGGTGTCTTCCGATACCGTGCAGTCCATCCTTATGTGATATCTTGGTGAAGAAACGGCTATCGGGCTTCCGTCACGGGCGAGTATGTCGCCCCTCGTGGGTTCGAGGATTTCGCTCCTGCCCTTGACTCCGTATTCCTTGTCCGGGATGTAAAATATCTGGAGGTAGCCTATGCGGAGCGTGGCGACGATCGCCGCTGTCAGTATGATCCCGTAAACCACCTGGAGCCTTTTGGCCGATGCAGTTTTGTCCATGTCCTTCATTGTCATTCCTCCGTGATTTGCGCCGGTGCTTCTTCCGGCTTTTCAAGGGACGAACCGTTGGCGCGCAGCATTTCCTCAACCTTGCTCCGTGTGTCTATGCTTACGACTTCGAGGCTCTTGTGGGTGTAGTCGATCTTGAGATTCTCTATGATTTCGGCATTGTTCTCCCGTATGGTCATGGTCTTCTCTATCAATAGATTGATGGTGATGTAAGCTATGATGAGTACGAAGACATACAGGATGAAAGGGACATTCTTGTGCGCATTGATGACCGTCAGGAAATCCCCCATGAAGATGCTCTTTATGTATTTCACTATGGTTTTCATTTCTCTATGCCTCCTGGATTTTCTCTGCAACTCTGAGTTTGGCGCTTCTCGCCCTCGTGTTGGAACGGATTTCTTCCTCGGAAGGAAGCTGGGGTTTGCGGGTGAGCATCCTGAAAGGGGAAGGCAGCTGGCCGTAGAGGTCGCTTCCGGCCCTGCCGTCGGGAGACCCTGTCTTGAGGAAATTCTTCACCATCCTGTCTTCGAGGGAATGGTAGGTGATTATGACGAGCCTGCCTCCCGGTCTCAGGGATTTGAGCGCCCCTGTGAGGAACTTTTCCAGCGAACGCATTTCGTGGTTCACCTCCATCCTCAGGGCCTGATACACTTTTGCCAGGAACTTGTGTTCGGCGAAGCCCGGCATGAGCCTTTCTATGGCTTTTCCGAGTTCTCCGGTCGTTCCGATCGGACGGGTGGTCCTTGCGGCGCAAATGGCATCGGCAAGTCTGCCGCTTTCCTTCAGCTCTCCGTAGACCCGGAAAAGCCTTTCAAGCTCTTCATTACTATAACTGTTTATTACATCTTTGGCGGTAAAGCCGCTTTCAGTGTTCATCCTCATGTCCAGTGGGGCTTCGAATCTGAATGAAAACCCTCTTTCGCCCGTGTCGAACTGGTGCGAGGATACTCCGAGATCCGCGAGTATCCCGTCGATGCCTCCGGTGTAGCCTCCGGCAAGCACATAGTTGTGTATGAAGCGGAAGTTGTTGTGTATGAAATTGATTCTCGTATCGTCCGGAATGTTTTCCATAGCTTCCTTGTCGCGGTCGAAGGCAAGGAGACGGCCGTCTTTCGACAGCTCGGTCAATATGCGCCTGCTGTGCCCTCCTCCTCCGAAGGTGGCGTCTGCATATACCCCGGAGCGGTCTGTGATGAGCGCGGAAACGCTTTCATGAAGCATTACTGGAACATGATATTCGGACATTGCGGGGCCCTCCGTTAGTTTTGACTGGCGATTTCTTCGGCCAGTCTTGCGAAATCTTCAGGAGCGATTTCGCTCGATTCGTATTTTTCGGCTGCCCAGATTTCGATCTTGTCATCGCTGCCGCAGAAGATGACATCTTTTGTGGCTCCTATCGCATCGAGCAGATTTTTCGGGATAGTGATGCGTCCGAGTTTGGGATCCGGTTCGACTATCGTCCTGTGCCTCGTATATCCGCGCCAGAACGCGTCGTGCCTGCGGTTGAACGGATTGAGCATGGCCTTGATCTTTTCGGACTGGATCTCCCACTGCTCATAGGTGTACATCTCCAGGCAGTCTACGAAGACATCCTTTCTGACTACCAGTCTGACGGGTCCGTTGTCTTTTCCGGACACGAGCGCCTTGAACGAAGAAGGGAAAATCAGCCTCCCTTTATCGTCTATCCTGGCTTTGTATTCACCGATGAATTTGATCATGATGCCGTGTCCGTTTTGTGAAAATCAGTGTGAAAATATTTATAGCGCAAAAATAATCATTATTTTCCACTTTTTTACAAAAAAATACAAATTTTTCCACGCACTTTTTTGAAAGCTCCGTATTTTGCGATAACTTGCGCTCCGATTCAATATGCATGCTTATGTCTGGAAAGATTTTTATTGCAGCGACGGCTTTCGCCATGCTATCCGTCCTGGGCTCATGCGGCAGGGGAGGTTCGGAACAGCGGTTTGATTACGAAGAGGCTTCTGATATCCAGGACAGTGTCAGGAGGAATGAACTCGGCATACCGTTGGACGGTTATGTGACATATCAGTCGAGGGTGTCCAGGGGCGAGTTCTTTTCGAACATCCTTAACGGTTACGGAGTGTCGAATCAGCGGATTTACCGCATTTCGGAGGCCATAAAGGATACTTTCGACATAAGAGACATACGCATCGGGAACGAGTATGAAGCCTATGTTTCCAAAAGCGACTCCTCCCTCGCTTACTGGGTGTACGATATCGACAGGCGCAGCAGGCTCGTGCTGGACCTTTCGGGAGGCGATACGGTTTCGGCCCGCATATTCCGCAAGCAGATGCAGGTGCGGCCGCGCTATACGGATGTGACAATCGAAAATTCACTTTGGTACGATATGGTGAATTCGGGGGCTTCTCCTTTGCTGATCCTGAAATTGTCAGACATTTACGCATGGACTGTCGATTTCTTCGCATTGCAGAAAGGCGATGTCTTCAAAGTGCTGTATGACGAGATAGTCTGCGACGGCGAAGTCTTTGAAATAGGCGATGTGAGATATGTGGAGTTCGTCCATGCCGGAGACATGTTCCCGTCGGTGATGTTCGACCAGGGCGACGGCGGAAACATTTACTGGAACGAGAAGGGCGAGAGCATGAGGAAGGCTTTCCTGAAAGCCCCGTTGAATTATTCGAGAATCAGTTCGGGCTTCTCTTATGCCAGGAAGCACCCGGTGACAAGGAAGGTGCAGCCGCATACGGGAGTGGATTATGCCGCTCCGACTGGTACGCCAGTGATGACCGTCGGCGACGGCACTGTCATAGAATGCCAGTACCGCGGTGCTAACGGCAATATCGTCAAGATCAAGCACAATTCGGTCTATACCACTGCATATCTGCATCTTTCGCGCTTTGCCAAGGGAATGAAGGTCGGCAAACGGGTGCGCCAGGGAGATGTGATAGGCTATGTCGGCAGCACCGGCCGTTCCACCGGACCGCATCTCGACTACCGCATATGGAAAAACGGGACTCCGATCAATCCTCTGAAGATGGAATCTCCGTCTGCCGAGCCGCTGAAAGAGGAAAACATGGATGCATTCATGGAAACGATGGCCGCTTACAAGTCGGCGGTCGATTCGATTTATGCGCGCAAGCTTTATGAAGATGCGATGGGCGTTTTCGCTTCACAGTTTGCAGATGATGTTGATACCGTCGCGCAAGGGCAGGATCATTGATGCGACACGGCTGTCGCCGGCCACGAGGTCGTTGAAGGCCATGATGCCGGAGCTTTGCCTGTCGGTCGGAACGCTTCCGGAAGTGAAGATCTTTCCATCCCAGAGTACATTGTCGGCGAGTATTACTCCTCCGCTGCGTATCTTGTCGAAAACCAGGCCGTAATATTCGACATATTCGCGCTTGTCTGCATCTATGTATGCCAGGTCGTAAGGGCCTTCGAGGCTTTTCAGCGTTTCGACGGCGTCCCCTATATGAAGGGTTATCTTGTCCGAATGGCCGGATCTGCGGAACGCTTCCGTTATGAGGTCTTCAAGCTCGTCGTTGATTTCCAATGTGTCCAGCCGTCCTCCGGGGGCAAGGCCTTCGGCCAGGCAGATGGCGCTGTAGCCGGTGAAAGTGCCCAGTTCGAGGATCCGTTCCGGGGCCATGATCCGTGATATCATCGAAAGGAACATCCCTTGTATCCCGTCGGACAGCATGCGGGCATGGTTGGTCCTCAGGTTGGTCTGTCTTGTCAGCCATTCCAATGCGCCGTTTGCCGGTGTGGAATGTGAAATGATATATCCGTTCTCTTCTTCTGGCAGATTCCTTTCCATGGCGTGAAATATATGGTTTCAAATGTAGATGAGCCTTGAAAGCCGCTCTTCGGCGAGGATTTCCCTTGCACATTCGGCTACTTCGCCGGCAGTGAGCGATTCGAGTATCTTCTGGCCCCTGGTTTCGTCCGCGCTCGTCCCCGACAAAAGGAAATTCTTCCCTATGGCGAGGCATCTCTGTTCGCCGTTGTCGGAGGATATGAGCAGCTGGCCTTTGAGCTGTTTCTTCGCGGCTTTGAGCGCGGTATCGTTCAGCGGCTTTTCCCTGAACCTTTTCAGGATGGCCATGACGGCATCGCAGCAACAACCGATTTTCTCTTTGTCGCATCCGAACGAAACCGCGACTACGCCGTTGTCGGCGTAGGGGGTGTAGGTCATGTCGACTCCATAGACCCAGCCTCTCTTTTCGCGTAATTCGGTGTTCAGTAATGAACTTGCTGCCGGGCCTCCGAGGATGTTGCAGATCAGCACGAGGGCGATTCTTTGCCGTTCGTCGCCTATTGGATAGCCTGTGCAGCCGATTATGCAATTGGCCTGATGGTTCCTCTTGTTGATGGATATGTCGAAACGCTCCCCTTCCTTCAGGCCCCGGGCCAACGGGTAGGGGGATGCTGTGGGGCGGCTGTTCGAGGCTATGCTGCCGTCAATGCCCAGTCCCGATGCGGCTTTGGCGATTTTGCGCATGAGCAGCTTTTCGTCAATGTCGGCGACTATCGACAGGACCGAACGGTCGCTGCGGAAATTGTCTTTCACATACTTTTCGATGTCTTTCCTTTTTGCCGTCCGGACATTCCTTATGGAACCGAGTATTTGCGGGGCTAACGGGGTCCCTTTGAGCAACAGTTCTTCGAAATGGTCGTATATGGCATCGGGAGGCGAGTCTTTGTAGGACTGTATCTCGTCGATGATTACATTCTTCTCAGTGTTGATGTCGTTTTCGCGGAAAAGCGATTTGTAGGCGAGTTCGAGCAAGAGCGAAATCCCTTTGGAAAGCTCTTCTTTGAGCAGAGTGGCGTGTATTACGGTCTCTTCTTTGGTAGTGAACGCGTTGAGTTCGCCCCCAGAGCGTTCAAGATAGTTGTTGATGGCTTGGGCGCTCTTTTTTTCCGTGCCCTTGAACAGCAGGTGTTCGGTGAAATGGGCTATGCCGCTCCCCGGCTTTTCTTCGTCGCGGGTGCCGCTCCTTATGGTAATGGCGCAGTACGCCACATCGGAGAAAGTCCTTTTGAAGGCCACCCTTAAGCCACAGGACAGGACGGCCGTGGATATCTTGTCATTTGCCATTTTTACGCGCTATCGAAATGTTTCTCAGGTCGGATTTGAGAAAACCGGCTTTGTTCGGTGACAGGCGGTGCTTCTTAAAATACCTCAGACTGTAGTCTTCGGTCGAAACAAGCATTTTGAAACAGAATTTCCCGTTCTCCGGAACAATCGTGTAGGATACGATCGTCCCGGGTTCCATCGCGGCGAGGGCCTCTTCTATCTCGTCGGCGCCTGTGACGGCCATGTCGCAGTCGAAATATCTGGCAATGGCGGCGGAGTCGGTCTCGGCGGCGAGATCCGTGTCGCAGAAAAGTATCCTTTCACCTGAACTTTCATACATGCTTCTTGAGTATGTCCCCATGGCCGTGTAGGCGGACAAATCGGATTTGGTGACTCTCGGAATGTGCTCCTGGATGATGTTGACGAAGGCCGGGAGGAAGGCTATGTAGCGGTCCTGCCTGTCGTCCACTGCCCTGAACGGCAGGGATATCACTTCGAGCATTTTGTCAAGTCCCTTTTCAGCTTGAGGCCCTCCGCGCAACAGCGAGAGGAATTCGATCGAAGGCGAATCTTCGTTCTTGTACAGGCCTTTTGTCCGTATCAGGAAAAAATAGTTCGTGTCGCATTTCAGCCTGTCGAATTCGTCCATGTCGCAGAATTCGTATGGGGAAACCGTCCAGTTGCGTTCGATCTCGTCTTCGAGTATGAGGTTGAGGAACGCGTCGTCGCCCGATACGACCACCTTCGTAATCATGCTCGAAACATCGCCGATGTCGCGTTTTTTCGTCATAAGTTCGGCCTGTCCCGCTGCCGGGACGGCGGCGAGCGCGGCTATCAGTGCCAAGAGTATGTTGCGCAGTCTCATTTTCGCTGTTTTTTTCGAATGAGAGGCAAAATTAAGGATTTTTTCATACTTTTGTAAAATTATGGAGCAATATATAGTATCGGCGCGGAAATACAGGCCGGACAATTTCGGCGGCCTGATAGGACAGGACAATATAGCCAAGACTCTGAAAAATTCGATAATCAGAGGACAGTTGGCGCACGCATATCTTTTCTGTGGCCCGCGAGGCGTGGGCAAGACCAGTACCGCGAGGATTTTCGCAAAGACGATCAATTGCCTGAATCCTACCGCAGACATGGAGCCGTGCGGACAGTGCGAATCGTGCGTTTCGTTCGACGAAGGCCGTTCGTATTGCATACATGAGCTGGATGCTGCTTCGAACAACGGCGTTGAGGACATAAAGCAACTGATGGACAAGGTGAGGATTCCTCCCCAGATCGGTAAATACAGCGTATACATCATAGATGAGGTGCACATGTTGTCGCAGGCGGCTTTCAACGCTTTCCTTAAGACGCTGGAAGAGCCTCCTGCGCATGCGGTCTTCATCCTTGCCACTACCGAAAAGCACAAGATACTGCCGACTATCCTTTCACGTTGCCAGACATACGATTTCAACAGGATCAGCATAGAGGACATTGTACGCAATCTCCGTTCGATAGCCTCGAAAGAGCAGGTCGTCATAGGCGACGAGGCCCTGCACATCATAGCCATGAAGGCCGACGGAGCCATGAGGGATGCTCTGACATTGTTCGACCAGACAGTGGCTTTCTGCGGAAAGGAAGTGGCATACGAAGATGTGATTTCCAATCTGAATGTGCTTGATTACGACTATTATTTCAGATTGACCGACTTTTTCAAGGCTGCGGATTACGCATCGGCCCTGCTGCTTTTCGACGAAGTGCTTTCCAAAGGGTTCAATGCGCTGTATTTCATATCCGGTCTCAGCCGGCATTTCAGGGATCTGATCGTGAGCAGGAACGGTTCGGCCGCATCGCTTATCGAGTTGCCTGACTCTTTAAGGCAGCGTTACAGGGAGCAGGCCTGCTCGTTGCCGTTGCAATATCTCTATTCGGCTCTGGAAACTACCGTGAAATGCGAAGCCGCCTACCGTTCGAGTGTCAATCAGCGGCTGCTGATTGAGTTTTCGCTGATGAAACTCTCCGGCCTGGGAGTTCAGACCGCTTCGGTTCAGACCGCTTCGGTGCAGTCTGCCGGCCGGACTGTCGTGCAGTCTGCCGCAAGGACTGCTGAAAGCGCTCCTGCAGAGGCTGCACAGCCTGTCTCCGATGAGCGCGAGCAGTCTCAGGCAAGGCTTCAGCCGGCGAGAAAGAAGCACTCGATATCTTCTCTGCTCGAGACTTCGGAACGCGGGCCTGCCGCTATTCAGGAAAAGGAGCAGGATGCTTCCCGTGATGCTCGGGGAGGGAAAGAAATCACGCTCGATGCAGTGAAGGCCATTCTTAAGGAAGTCGCCGAGGATTACCGTCAAAAGAAAAACCTGTATTCGGCCCTCTCTTCCGCAAGGGTCGATATGAGCGAAGAGGACGGCAGGCATTTCGTCCGCTTCTATGTGCTGAATGAGGCTCAGAAGATGTGGATGCAGTCCAAGTTGCAGAAAGTCCTGGAAGACAGGCTGCGTTCCGGCTTCGGTACTCGGTCGGTCACTCTTCTGATAGAGGAGATTCCTGAAACCGAAAAGAAGGAACAGCATCTCTATATGCCGTCGGAAAAGGCGAAATACATGATGGAAAAGTCCGAAGAGGTGCGGAATTTGTGTGACGACCTGGGGCTTGATCTGAAATGAGCCGATATGTTTTAACCGAATAAATTTGTTTGTGGATAATGAGATTGTATTGCAGGGACCTTGTTAAGAAATACGGGATGCGCACTGTCGTGAAAGGTGTGTCTTTCGATGTCGAACAAGGCGAGATCGTGGGACTGCTCGGTCCGAACGGCGCCGGAAAGACCACGAGTTTCTATATGATTACCGGGCTTATCAAACCCAACGGAGGGAAGATTTTCCTCGACGACATGGAAATTACCAATATGCCTATGTACAAGCGGGCGCAGTGCGGCCTGGGCTATCTGGCGCAGGAGGCTTCGGTGTTCAGGAAGATGAGCGTCGAGGCGAATATCATGTCGGTAATGGAGATGTCGCATTTCAGCAAAGAAGAGAGAAGAGAGCGTCTGGAGTCTCTGATTGACGAGTTCGGACTTCACAAAGTCCGTAAGAGTTACGGCATACAGCTGTCCGGAGGCGAACGGCGCAGGTGCGAAATCGCGCGCGCTCTGGCAATCGATCCGAAATTCATCCTGCTTGATGAGCCTTTCGCCGGAGTCGACCCGATAGCTGTCGAGGACATACAGCACATCATAGCAAAGCTCAAATACAAAAATATCGGTATCATCATTACGGACCACAATGTCCACGAGACTCTCGCCATAACCGATCGCGCCTATCTCCTTTACGAGGGCAATATCCTTGAAAGCGGTACTGCCGAGGAACTTGCCGCCAATGAAGATGTGCGTCGCAAGTATCTCGGGACCAACTTCGAGTTGAGAAAGGCCGTGTTGAACCCTAACAGGAACAAATGATTCAGAGATGGATTCGATAAAGAATATTTACCGCATAGGGCGCGGCCCGTCGAGCAGCCATACCATGGGGCCGATGAGGGCTGCGCAAATGTTTTTGGAAAAAGACACCAAGCATGCTTCGCGGTTCGAAGTAGAGCTTTACGGTTCGCTGGCTGCTACCGGCAAAGGGCATATGACGGATGTCGCGATCATAGATGTCCTTGAAGCCTATGCTCCTACGGACATATCATGGTTTCCCGAAACCAATCTTCCCCTGCATCCTAACGGGATGGTGTTCAAGGCCATTGATTCTGAAGGCCAGGCATTCCGTACATGGACGGTGTACAGTACGGGCGGCGGTGCGCTTGCCGACGATGTGTGGGATGAACGGAAGATGGTGAATCTCTATGACAAGGATTGGATAAACGATATCTATCAATGGTGCATAGATACCGGTTGCTCGTATTGGGAGTATGTGTCGAAGTTCGAGGACGAAGATATCTGGGACTATCTTAACGAGGCTTGGAAGAAGATGCAGGAGGCAGTGCACAGAGGTCTTGATACCGAGGGAGTGATACCGGGCGGGCTGGGCTTGAGAAGGAAGGCCGGCGAATACTATATCAAGGCCGTGGGTTACAACAATGCGGTCCGCGGACGCGGGCTGGTCTATTCGTACGCCCTTGCCGTTTCGGAGGAAAACGCCTGCGGTGGGGAGATAGTGACTGCTCCTACTTGCGGCTCTTCGGGAGTGTTGCCGGCCGTGCTGTTCCATCTTAAGAAGAGCCGGGAGTTTTCCGACAAGAAGATTCTCCATGCGATGGCTACTGCAGGCCTTTTCGGCAATGTCGTCAGGACGAATGCATCCGTGTCCGGGGCAGCAGTGGGCTGTCAGGGCGAAGTGGGCGTAGCCTGTGCGATGGCCGCCGCCGCCGCGAGCCAATTGTTCGGAGGTACGCCTTCCCAGATCGAATACGCCGCCGAGATGGGTCTGGAGCACCATCTCGGGCTTACTTGCGACCCTGTGGGCGGAATGGTGCAGATTCCATGTATCGAAAGGAATGCCTTTGCGGCAGCGAGGGCGTTGGATGCCAATACTTATTCCAATTTTTCCGACGGGAGGCACCGTGTAAGTTTCGACGATGTCGTGGATGTAATGCAGCAGACAGGCAAAGATATTCCGAGCCTTTACAAAGAGACATCCCAGGGCGGACTGGCCAAGAGGCTGGTTTAGGGCTTTTGACAATTTTTTGCGGGTAATCAATATTTTTTTGCGATTTTGCTGCGGGGTTTGCGAGATTGGCACGCAATTGGCAAGTGTTTTTTCGGATTGTTTTCATAATAAGATAGGTTAGTATATACGATGAGAGTGGGTGTCTCGGTACTCACTCTCTTCTTTTTGTCCCCCATCGGAGTGCGGTCAGTGGTAATCGCAGGCTATCCGGTATTTGTGGAAATGATTCCGCTACGAAATTCTGAACTCTCTGCCATGCGGCGCTTCTGTGAAGAGACTGATAATCAGTTAATTGCTGAAATATCAGGATGGCTCAGGGTGACATTTTTCCTACCCTTGTCCATGGTGGTATTTTAGTAAAATATTGACAGTTAATTAGTTAGTCATGCGAGCGCATGGCAGAGGGTTCAGTTTTGATTCG
>DEPW01000104.1:0-5127 GCA_002358965.1 Bacteroidales bacterium UBA3382 | reverse complement strand
CAGGCCTTGGGGGTAATCTTGCGGATAATCAAAAAAAAAGAGGCTGCACCGAGCCCGGCGCAGTCTCTTTCCCTTCGCAAAGCGGATTATTCGATATCGATTGTATGGACGGTGTTTTCGGGTTTCTCTTCCTCTTTCTTAGGAAGGACTATCGTAAGCACGCCATGCTCCATTTTCGCGGAAATGCCTTTCTTGTCGATATTGTCCGGGAGTACGAGGCTCTGCTGGAACCTGCTGTATGAAAACTCCCTTCTTAGGTATTTGCCGCCTTTCTTCTTGCTGTCGCCTTCTTTGTTTTCGCATTTTTTCTCCATTTCGATTGTCAATTCGTCATCATTGCTGATGTTGATCTTGAAGTCGTCCTTGGTAAGGCCCGGAGCAGCGAGTTCGACAGTGAAGTCTTTTTCATTTTCAATGATGTTGACGGCCGGTGATGTGCTGTTCAATCTTGTAAGGTTGTTGCCCATGAAGTCGTCATCAAAGATGTCATTGAAAATAGATGGTAACCAATACTGATTTCTTCTAACGAGTGCCATAATCATATCCTCCAAAATTTAAAATTCAACTTGTGTTTGTTTCCGAACCCGACCCTCGTCGGATTCGCGATAGTAATAGTCAAAGCGTGTGCCAGTGCCGGAAGCGGATGCCGAAACGGACAAAAAGTCATTAAATGGACAAATTTTCAGTCGGAAACTGCTAAATTTTCAGAAAAAATTTTGCGGTTTCGGAAAATGTGCATATCTTTGCAGTCCGAAATCAAGGTTTATTAAAGGTTGACGAACAATCCTCATTAGCTCAGTTGGTTAGAGCATCTGACTGTTAATCAGAGGGTCCTAGGTTCAAGTCCTAGATGAGGAGCATGAAACCCGCTTTTTGAGCGGGTTTTTGTTTCGGTTTCCTTGCTTATTGTTTTTTCTTTTGGTAACTTTCGAATCGTTTAAAAAAACTATTTACCAATTACTAACTTCTAAAACAATTTAAGCAATGAAACGGTCATTTTTGTTTACTGCGGCCATGGTTTCCGCTGCATTATGTATTGCCGTAACAGGTTGTCAACCCGAAGAAGAGTTCCAGCCGCCGGTGCTGAATCCGGTTTCTGCGGACGACATTGCAGTACCGGGGAAGGGAGGTCCCGTCTCTATCGCCTATACGGTAGACAACCCTGTCGAGCAGGGGGACATCAGGGCGGAAAAACCGTCGGATGCCGATTGGATTTCGGATTTCGATTATTCGACACCGAATGAAATCGGTTTCAATGTATCTGAAAACTTGACAGAACTTTCCAGGGAAACAGAAATCACCGTCATTTACGAATATCCGTCAGGTGAACCTCAGTCTTTCGTCGTAAAGGTGATCCAATCTGCGGCAGAGGAGGAAGAGCCGGAACCTCCTGCAGAGGATCCGTTTAATATAGAGGTATACGAAATCGGTTCCACATCTGCTAAGGTAAAGACCACTCCGGCCGATTTGGAGATGACTTATACTTCGCAGCTGATGACGAGGGCCGATTTCGATTATCAGTTGGGCGATATCGAGAATGCCGAGGCATGGCTTCGCGAGACATTCGAATACATGGCGTATACATATGGCATGTCGTTGAATGACTTTCTGCGGATGTTCCTCATTACCGGAGTAGAGGATTATCCGTATACGGGCCTCATCCCTGAAACCGAGCATATAGTGTTCGCGGTAGGTCTGGATTATGAGTGTAATTTCACGACCGAGTTCTTCCTTGGGGCGGAGTTCGCTACGACCGAGGTGGTAGTCACAGACCTGACTTTCGACATGGTGCTCGAACCGCAGGCGAGGATGGCGCATGTGGAGACTACTCCTTCGGACATGGAGGCGAAATATGTAGTATTCTCTACTCTCAAATCCAATTGTTCGGGATTGTCCGACGAACAGATAATCGATAACATCGTGGCGGAATACTATATGTTCATCGACGCCTATGTCGTTACCGGATTTTACGAGAGGGATTTCACCGAACTGGAGCCGGATACGGAATATTACGGCCTTGCATTCGGTTTCGAGCCGAGCGTGATGGCATATACTTCGAAGCTGCACAAACAGGAATTCCGTACCCTGGCCACAGGCGATCCTTCGACGGTCACCTTCGACATCTCCATGGACAGGGTGAGGGCATATTTCACTGATTTCACAATAACTCCTTCGGATGCGTCGGTATACTATCTGTACGGTACGATCGACAAGGCGACATACGACAGTTATGGCGGCGGCACGGAGGCCCTGCAGCGCTATTCCGACGAGATAATAGATGAAATGTATCAGGAATATGTGGATTGGGGATATACCTGGGCGGAGATAGTGGAGCAGTTCTATGTCGTAGGCGAAACCGAGTATACTGCCGAATGCCTGACACCTCAGACTGATTACTATGTTTGGGCGGCCACATGCGACGAGCAGGGAAAATTCCTGTCTGCTCCGGCCATCGAGCCTTTTACCACCACTGTCCATATCCCTTCCGAGGCGTATGTCCCGGGCGTGATTGACGAGTATTTCGACGGCTTCGAAATTGCAGAGTACAACCCTCTCTACGGCGGCTATCAAGGCATGGTGCTCGTTCCTGTCGTATATCATCCCAATGATGCTGCCGTCGATTGGTGCATAAGCGTCTTCATGGGCGATGTGGTCGCGACGGAAGGCGAGGAAAATGTCTTCATGGCAACCCTTGAGAGCGCCCAGTGGGGCCAGGAGCGTGTAGGCATTCCGACATTCGCGCTGATGTACGACACTCCGTATACAGTGACGACGATAGCCATCGACGCTGACGGCAATTACGGGGAAATGTATCACGAGGTTTACACCATGACCAGGGACGGGGTAGCCCCTGCGGAGAATGTCGATTACTATTTCGGACAGTTCATGCCGGATGTGATGGAGGTAGGAAAAGAGTCTCCGGCCATTCCGTCGATTGTCGAAAAGACAGTATATAAGTCTGATTTCACGACAGACCGCAGCCATGGCGAAGTCGAAAGCGCAACCGTCACTGACACTAAGGCGCGTGGCAAGATAATCTCTTCCGGCTTGTTTTAGTTTTGAATAATATTTATTTTTGTGCGGTCATTGAATAATATCCTCTGACAGTGTTATGGATGTCCTTCTTTTGTCTCGAATGATTAAGGAGCTGGTGCTCAGGAACGACAGAGTCTCTCTTCCGGGACTCGGAGTCTTCGTGTGCGAGTATGTCCCGGCATCGTTCTCGGACAGAGGCTTTGTCATCAACCCTCCGTACAGGAGGATATATTTCCGTAGCAAGAAGGAGGACGACAATCTGTTGGTGTCATTTTATTCAGAGAAAAACGGGGTGGACGAACAGTCGGCGCGCAGATTCATCGACGATTTCATTTCGGACATACGGCAGGAGCTGGAAGCGAGAAGGGTCGTGGAATTCCCTGAATTGGGGAAACTTCGCTCGACAAAGGAAAATACCCTGTTTTTCGTGGCGGCGCCGGATGTCGAAATATATCCCGACGGTTTCGGCCTCGTGCCGGTTTCACTGAAAAGCAATGCGGCGGATCCGGTGACGGAATCTGCATCGGAGCCGCCGCTTCAGCCGCAGGCAGAACCGGTTTCGGAGCCTGTGCAGGAACAGGAAGTTGAGAAGGTTTCAGGAAATCGGGGCAAGACCGCCATCCGTGCCGTGCTGTATCTGTTGGGCGCGGCGGCTTTGCTGCTTGTGATTTTCACTGTGGTCGCAAGACTCTTCCCTGATTCGATGATTATTTACGATTTACTCTATTCGCAGAGTGAGTTAGGACTATTAAAATGGGCGGGACTGATTTGATCCCGCCCTTGTTTTTTGGGACAGCGTGCTTTCTCTCCGTGAAGCCCACCCCCTGCGGCTTAGGTTTGCCTTTAGCCTATTTCCGAACCGTTGTCCAGAGTCTCTTCCGGGGTGATGAACCGCATTTTCCCGTCCTGCTGGCGGGCCATGAGGATCATGCCTTGAGATTCGATTCCCTTGATTTTGCGCGGGAGCAGGTTTGCAAGTATGCATATCTGTTTCCCTATCATCTGTTCCGGCGTATAGTGCTCGGCGATTCCGGAGACTATCGTGCGTCTGTCGATACCCGTATCGATGGTCAGTTTCAGCAGTTTGTCCGTTTTAGGCACTCTCTCGGCTTCGAGGACGGTCGCCGTGCGGATGTCCATTTTGCCGAATTCTTCGAAAGTGCAGGAGTCTTTCTGCGGAGCTGCTGCCGGTGCGTTCCGGTCTGCTGCCTCCTTTGCGGCAAGGGCGTTGGCCTTTTTCGCCTCTTCGAGTTTGTCCAATTGTTTCTGTATGGCTTCGTCCTCTATCTTGGAGAAGAGGAGTTCGGCTTTTTCAAGACGGTGTCCTGCCGGAAGCAGGTCTTCGGCCCCTATGCGGTCCCATGAAAGGACGATGCCGCCTTCGTCGGCTTCCTGAGGGAGAGTATCGAAATTGTCGTCATCAGTGTGGACTCCGTAATTGCCGATGCCGACATTGAGCATCTTCCTGAGTTTGCGGCAGCTTTCCGGGATGAACGGCTCGAATGCTATTGCGAGGTCGGCGCATATCTGCAACGAAACATTCAGTATCGATGCGGTCCTTCCCATATCGGTCTTTGCCGTCTTCCACGGCTCAGTGTCCGATATGTATTTGTTTCCGAGGCGGGCGATCTCCATGGCTCCTTTCAGGGCTTCGCGGAACTTGAAATTGTCGAGGCTCTCTTCGATGTTCCTGCGTATCGCCGGTATCTGTCCAAGGGTTTCGGCATCTATGGGCGCAGGCGAAGAGTTGTCAGGTACACGGCCGTCGAAGTATTTGTGAGACAGCACTATCGCCCTGTTGACAAAATTGCCCAGGATTGCGACGAGCTCGCTGTTGTTATGTGCCTGGAAGTCTTTCCATGTGAAATCGTTGTCTTTGGTTTCGGGCATGTTGGCGCACAGGACATATCTCAGGACATCCTGCTGTCCCGGGAAATCCTGCAGATATTCGTGAAGCCAGACCGCATGGTTGCGCGAAGTCGAGAGCTTTTCCCCCTCAAGGTTGAGGAACTCGTTTGCGGGCACGTTGTCGGGCAGGATGTAGTCTCCGTGGGCCTTAAGCATCGAAGGGAAGATGAGGCAGTGGAACAC
>DEPW01000095.1 GCA_002358965.1 Bacteroidales bacterium UBA3382 | reverse complement strand
CCGCCGTTTCTAGGCCTCGCTTGCGGAGATACACCAGTCGCCTTTGCCGCAGTCCGTCCAGGATACTTCCGTGTCCGGAGCCGGGGATTTCAGCTATTCGGTGTTCGACCGTAAATTCGGAGGGGATTACAAATTCACCCCTCACCGTTATGGAGCGGTGAATATTCCGGCTTCGGAAAGAAGGCCGGTGCTGTCTTTCGATATAGGAGGCGGCTATCCCTGGGCGAGCTATGCCGCATTGGATATCGCGGCGGTGACAGGCCCCGTATTCGGACTGTCAGTATTCGGCGGCCATTACGGGTATTACGGAGGGCTTGACATGCTCTCTTTTGAAAACGGCCTTTCGGAAAGGACCGGATGGAGGTATGACAAGGCGCTTCTGATGCAGAACGAAGCCGGAATAGCCGGAGATTACAGCTGGGATACGGGCAGGCTGTATTTCGGAGCGGGCTATTGCGGGTTTTCCGCCCGTAATCATGCCGTGGACAGGTGGTTCGATTCGTTTTACGGGAGGATCAAGGCGGTCTGCGATAATGACGGGACGGATTATTTTTACTATAAGGCCGATGCCGGATATTCGTATTCCTCGGACAGTTTCGGCGACGGGAGCAGGTATGGATTGCAGGAACACAGTCTGTCCGTGGACATTTCGCTCGGCCCTGTGTTCAGACGGGACCATGCCGTCATAGCTGACATAAGCATGGACCTTGCGGATTACGGCGGTTTCCGGGACATGATGACATTTTCCATGGATTTTGTGCCGAAATACCGTTATAGCGCAGGACGGTGGACTGTCAGCGCCGGGGCGAGGTTGTCGTGGATTGCGGCCAATGATGCCGACGGAGCCATCAGGACATCCCCGTCGGGCAGGAAACGCTGGATATTTCCGGCTGCCGATGTGAGATTCACGGCTGTCAGGAATTACCTGTGGCTCGAGCTGTCTGCCGGCGGAGGAAATGTCATGAACAGATATTCGGGAGTAATCCGCGAATACAGGTTTTTCGACATTTCCCGCAACGCCCTTTCGCTGCAATATTTTTCGTCAAATCCGTACGATGTCTCGTTCTCGCTGCTCGGAAGCGTGAAATCGTCGTTTTCGTATGATTTAAGCGTAGCCTGGGGACGCATGGAAGGTATGCCGGCATTCAGGATGTCTTCGTCCGATGCGGCGCACCTGTCGTATTCCATGTCCGCCGATTATCTGAGTGCGAGGGCGGATCTTTCCTTCCGCACAAAGTCGTTCGAAGCCGGCGCGAGAGTGGAATACAATGATTATTTCAACATAAGCCGTCAGCCGAACGAACTGGTGCCTGCGGCATTTTCCGGCGGAGGTTTCCTCAGATACGCCTGGCGTTCGAGGCTGTTCGTAAGTGTAAGCGCCGAATTTTCCGGAAAATGGGGGAATGCGCCGTATGTGATACCCGGATGGGTCGATCTGGGGGCGGATGTCGAATACCGTTTCAGTGAAAAGCTGTCGGTCTTTCTGGCCGGGCGGAATCTTCTGAACGAGACGATCCAGTTCCAGCCGCTTCATGCTATGCCGGGGATTAATTTTGTGGCCGGGATTAGCGTGAAATTGTAAGATTTTTATTATCTTTGCTTGTTTAAATTTTTAAAATAACATATGGACGAAAATCAGTTGAATGCGACCGCCCAGAATTATTCGGCGGATAGTATACAGGTGCTTGAAGGCCTTGAGGCTGTGAGGAAAAGGCCGTCTATGTACATAGGCGACATCGGAGAGCGGGGACTGCACCATCTTGTCTATGAAGTCGTGGACAACAGTATAGACGAGGCTCTTGCCGGATTCTGTACGGAGATAGAGGTGACAATCAATCATGACAATTCGATTACGGTCGAGGACAACGGCCGAGGGATACCTACCGGGATGCACGAAAAGGAAAAGCGTTCGGCTCTCGAAGTGGTGCTTACGGTCCTCCATGCCGGAGGTAAATTCAGCAAAGACAGTTACAAGGTGTCGGGAGGTCTGCACGGAGTAGGCGTATCCTGCGTAAATGCCCTGTCGGACTATCTTAAGGCGCAGATTTACAGGGAAGGCAAGGTCTTCGTGCAGGAATATTCGAAAGGCAAGCCTCTCTATCCGGTGAAAGCCGTGGGCGAGGCCGACAGGACAGGTACCGTGATTACCTTCCATCCCGATCCCGAGATATTCACCGTGACGACGGTGTACGATTACGACACCCTCGCTTCGAGGCTCAGGGAGCTCGCATACCTCAACAAGGGCATCAGGCTTACGCTGACGGACATGAGGGCCCCGGTCGGAAACAATGACGGTTTCCATGTGACGGCGGACGGATACAGGCAGGATGTGTTCCATTCGGAGTCCGGACTGAGGGAATTTGTCGAATATCTCGACGGAGGCGCTGAAACTTTGATTCCCGAACCGATATGCCTTGAAACGAACAAAGTGATTCCGATAGAGATAGCGATGCAGTACAATACCGGTTTCAAGGAGAAGATACAGTCCTATGTTAACAATATCAATACGATAGAGGGAGGAACGCACCTTTCCGGCTTCAAGAGGGGGCTTACCGCCACCCTGAAGAGGTATGCCGACAAGAACGGCCTGATACCTAAGAAGGTCGAATTGGATTCGTCCGATTTCCGCGAAGGCCTTACCGCCGTGATATCGGTGAAGGTCGCCGAGCCTCAGTTCGAAGGCCAGACGAAGACGAAACTCGGAAACAGCGAAGTCGACGGAGCCGTTTCACAGGCGACATCTGCCGCTTTGGACAACTATCTTGAGGAAAATCCGCGCGAGGCCAGGCTCATCATCGAAAAGGTGGTGCTGGCGGCGACGGCACGCCAGGCCGCACGCAAGGCGCGCGAACTGGTCCAGCGCAAGACCGTCATGTCCGGAGCGGGGCTTCCGGGAAAACTGGCGGATTGCTCGGACCGCGATCCGGAAAAATGCGAACTTTTCCTCGTCGAAGGAGATTCCGCAGGCGGAACGGCCATATCCGGCCGTGACAGGAACATACAGGCCATCCTGCCTTTGAAAGGCAAGATCCTCAATGTGGAGAAAGCCATGCGGCACAGGGTGTTCGAGAGTGAGGAAATCAGGAACATATATTCGGCGCTTGGCGTGACAGTGGGTACTGAAGAAGATCCCAATGTGCTGAACCTAAGCAAACTCAGATATCATAAGGTAATCATTATGACCGATGCCGATGTGGACGGAAGCCACATAGCGACGCTCATCCTTACTTTCTTCTTCAGGTACATGCAGGATCTGATACTGAACGGTTACGTGTATCTTGCGACGCCTCCTCTCTATCTTGTGCAGAAAGGGAAGGAACAGATTTACTGCTATACGGAAGAGCAGCGTTCGGCCGCCATTGACAAATTGGGAGGAGTGGCCGACAAGGGGATAAATGTCCAGCGCTACAAAGGTCTCGGCGAAATGAGCGATGTTCAGCTGTGGGACACTACCATGGATCCGGCAAAGCGCATACTCCGTCAGGTGACGATAGACAATGCCGCCGAAGCGGAGCGTACCTTCTCCATGCTCATGGGCGACGATGTGCTGCCGAGAAGGGAATTCATCGAGGCGAATGCCCGATATGCCAATATAGACGCTTGATTATTGATTATTCATCCTTAACATTATTGTATTATGACAGATATTTTCGACAGGATCGAGAAGGATTCGGGAGGACCTCTCGGACAATACAGGAAAAAAGCCTTCGGCTATTTCATGTACCCTAAACTCGAAGGCGAAATAGGCCCGCACATGCGTTTTAACGGGAAAGAGGTGCTTTGCTGGAGCCTGAACAACTATCTCGGGCTTGCGAACCATCCTCAAATCAGGAAGGTGGATGCCGAGGCCTCCGAAAGATGGGGACTGGCCTATCCTATGGGAAGCCGTATGATGAGCGGACACACCTCCCTGCACGAGCGCATGGAACGCGAGCTCGCCGATTTCGAGAAGAAAGAGGACGCTTTCCTTTTCAACTTCGGCTATCAGGGAATCATTTCGACGATAGACGCCCTCTGTACCAGACACGATGTGATCGTATACGATTCGGAGGCGCACGCCTGCCTGATCGACGGTTGCCGCATGCACCAGGGGAAGAGGATGGTCTATCCGCATAACGACATAGAGAAATGCGAAAAGACCATACAGCGCGCCCTCAAAGTCTGCGAAGAGACAGGAGGAGGCGTATTGCTGATTACCGAAGGGGTGTACGGAATGACCGGTGCGCTCGGAATCCTTGACCAGATTGTCGAACTGAAAAAGAAATACAGGTTCCGCATCCTCATCGACGACGCTCACGGTTTCGGCGTGATGGGCGAACACGGACGCGGCACATCGGAACATTTCGGCTGCATGGACGGCATAGACCTCTATATCGGAGCTTTTGCCAAGTCTATGGCCATCATCGGCGGATTCGTTGCCGGACCTCATTCGGTGATAGATTATCTGAGATACAATCTGCGTTCCCAGATTTACGCCAAATCCCTCCCTATGCCTATCGTCGAGGGCTGTCTGAAACGCCTTGAAATCATAAGGGGGCAGGAAGGAGACGAACTCCGCAAGAAGCTCTGGACAGTCACGAGGGCCCTTCAGGACGGTTTCCGCAACCTCGGCTTCGACATCGGGCTCGCGCAGGCTTGCGTGACCCCTGTATTCATACACGGCACCATCCCTCAGGCTACGAACATAGTGGTGGATCTCAGGGAAAATTACGGTATCTTCTGCTCCGTGGTCACATATCCTGTCATCCCGAAAGGCCTGCTGATGTTCAGGATCATCCCTACCGCCGTCCATACGCTTGAAGATGTGGATCGCACTCTCAAGGCGTTCTCCGAAGTGAGGGACAAGCTTGCGCAGGGAGTATACGATGCCGACGATATCCAGGACAGAGCGATACAATAATGGATACTGACAGTAAAGTCGTGATAATCACGGGAGCCAGCTCTGGTATAGGGTTGGCTTCTTCGAAATTGTATGCATCCCGCGGCTACCGTGTCGTGATGGCCGCCCGCTCTATCGACAAGTTGCTCGCCCAGGCTGAAGCCTTTCCTTGTGCAAAGGACAATGTACTATGCGTAAAGACGGATGTGAGCGTGGAAGAGGATTGCCGCAACCTTGTCGAAAAGACGGTTGAAAAGTTCGGGCGAATAGACATCCTGATCAACAATGCCGGAATATCGATGAGGGCGATGGTCCGCGATCTGGACCTGTCGGTGCTTAAACGTCTCATGGATGTCAATTTCTGGGGGACCGTGTACTGTACCAAATACGCTCTTCCGTATCTTTTGCAATCCAAAGGCTCGGTAGTCGGCGTGATCAGCATAGCCGGCTATTCGGCACTCCCGGCGCGATCAGGCTATTCGGCCTCGAAATATGCGATCAGGGGTTTTCTGGACACATTGAGGATAGAGCATCTGTACGACGGCCTGCATGTGCTCGTGTTCGCTCCCGGTTTTACCGCCTCGAACATAAGGAACACGGCTCTTTCGGCAGACGGTTCGCAACAGGGCGAGTCACCGAGGGACGAAGGCAAGATGATGACGGCCGAAAGGGTCGCCGAAATAATGGCCAGGGCCGTCGACAAGAGGAGAAACAAGGTCGTCCTGACGCCGATAGGAAAGCTTACCGTATTGATGCACAGGATGTTCCCGTCGCTTACCGATAAGCTGACATTTTCCTATATGGCGAAAGAACCGGACTCTCCGTTTAAGAAAAACCAGTAACTGCCATGGAAAAAGAGTTTTTCCCGAAAGGGTGGAGGGTGTATCTGCCGCTTTTGTCGGTGTTTGTGGTATTGCTGTTCTTTTTCCCTAATGTGGGAAAGTTCAAATATCATTACCAGGTGGGGCGTCCGTGGGCCTACGAGACCCTCATATCGCCGATAGATTTTCCGATACTCAAGACCGAGCGCGAGCTTCTCGACGAGCAAGAGGAGCGGCTTTCCTCCGTCATACCGTATTTCCGGCTGGACGACAATGTCAGCAGGGATGTGCGCGAAAGGCTTTCGGCCGCTAT
>DEPW01000039.1:4128-4263 GCA_002358965.1 Bacteroidales bacterium UBA3382 | reverse complement strand
TGGAACATTTCGCCACAGCCCCTTCCGCAAGGAACAAGGGATATGGAGCCGTAATTTTCCGGGAAATACTCTCATCCTGCGAAAGGCCGCATGTCATCGAAGTCGAACGCCCGGACAACGAAATGGCCATGAGAA
>DEPW01000039.1:0-4103 GCA_002358965.1 Bacteroidales bacterium UBA3382 | reverse complement strand
GGGACTATCTCCAGCCCCCATACGCGGAAGGAGGCAGTCCGGTACCGATGTTCATCATGACCGACAAAGGCTACGAAAAACGCTGGGCGGAGGAAATCCGCAGGAAAGTCTATTCTGCCACGTCACCGGTGAAAACGCACTGAACGGAAACAATTATTTTTATTATTAAACAAAATTTCACATAAAAGACATGAACGACACTTACATTTCACCTCAAATCAAATACATCGGCGTAGACGACAAGGACATAGACCTGTTTGAAAGCCAGTACAAAGTACCGAACGGAGTCACCTACAACTCATACGTGATTTTAGACGAAAAGACGGCCGTGCTCGACACCGTGGACATGAGGCGCTGCGACCAATGGCTCGCGAACCTCGGGAAGGCCCTCGACGGAAGGCAGCCGGACTATCTCGTGGTACACCACCTCGAACCGGACCATGCAGGAAGCATAGCCGTATTTGCGGAAAGATACCCTGACACCGTCATCGTGTTGAGCAACAAGGCCGCCGGGATGATAGGACAGTTCTTCGGCAACATCGTTCCGGCACGACTCAGACCGGTAGCCGAAGGCGAGAGCCTGCCGCTCGGAAGACACACGCTCGTTTTCGTCATGGCCCCTATGGTACACTGGCCGGAAGTGATGGTTTCATACGAAAGCACGGAAAAGATATTGTTTTCGGCAGACGGTTTCGGAAAATTCGGAGCCATGGATGCCGATGAACCGTGGGATGACGAATCAAGAAGGTATTTCATCAATATCGTAGGAAAATACGGAGCTCAGGTGCAGGCTCTGCTTAAGAAGGCCTCCGCTCTCGACATCAAGACGATAGCCCCTCTCCACGGACCTATCCTGAAAGAAAACCTCGGTCACTATATCGAAAAATACGATATCTGGAGCAGCTACCGTCCGGAAGAGGAAGGAGTGCTCGTCGCTTTCGCATCGATACACGGAAACACGGCAAAAGCCGCCCGTTACATAGCCGGGGAACTGCTCTCGAGAGGCGTCACCGTAGCTGTTTCGGATCTTGCACGCGACGACATGCACAAGGCCGTGGCTGACGCATTCAGGTTCAGCAAGATGATCCTTGCCGCATCATCTTACGATGCAGGAGTGTTCCCTCCGATGGAAAAGTTCCTGAATCACCTTAAAGCCAAAAACTTCCAGAACAGGAAGGTAGCCATCGTGGAGAACGGCTCATGGGCTCCGAGCGCGGCACGCATAATGCGTTCGTCACTCGAGGGGATGAAAAACATCACCATTTGCGAAAACACCGTAACCATCCGCTCTACGATGAAGGAGTGCGATAAGGCGGCAATCGGAGCTATGATTGAAGAGCTCCTTGCATCCGAATAAAAGAACGACATTTTCATAAAAACCTCCGGCCATGTGGATTACTATAGGCATACTTGTACTTTCCGCGATATTTTTCGTGAACGGTAAGATCCGTTCGGATCTGGTTGCGCTATGCGCGCTCGTGGCATTGCTTGTCTGCCAGATACTGACACCCGAAGAAGCCCTGTCGGGCTTCTCTAACTCGGTAGTGATAATGATGATCGGCCTTTTCGTGGTCGGAGGCGCCATTTTCCAGACAGGTCTGGCGAAAATGATCAGTTCGAAGATACTCCGGCTCGCCGGGAAAAGCGAGACGCGGCTGTTCCTGCTGGTCATACTCGTAACTTCGGCGATAGGGGCTTTCGTAAGCAATACCGGGACGGTGGCGCTGATGCTCCCTATCGTGGTAAGCCTTGCCGCCAGTGCGGATGTGTCGCCGAGCCGTTTCCTCATGCCTCTCGCCTTTGCAAGCAGCATGGGAGGCATGATGACCCTCATCGGTACTCCGCCAAACCTCGTAATCAACGACGCCCTCATATCGGCCGGATACGAAGGGCTGTCGTTCTTCTCGTTCCTGCCGGTAGGCCTTGTATGCGTTGCCGTCGGAATCATCGTACTGATGCCGCTCAGCAAGGTCTTTCTCGGGGGAAAGAAGCGCAAGAAGACCGGAACTACGGGAAAGACGCTCCAGCAGCTCGTCAAAGAATACGGTTTGGCCAGCAACCTGTTCAGGGTTGAAGTCAGCAGCGATTCGACGGCGATAGGACATTCCATCATAGACCTGGACATACGCCGCAAATTCGGCCTCAACATCATGGAAATCCGCCGCGGAGATTCTTCCAGATACCGTTTCCTGAAGACAATCACGCAATTCACTTCACCGGACACGACTCTTGAAAACGGCGATATCCTGTATGTTTCCGGCGACTTCGACAGCGTGCGGAAATTTGCCGGAGAATACAGCATGGATATCATGGACGAGCACCGCACCGAAGAAGCCCCCTCCATAGGCACACAGGGCAGCAATTCCCTGGACTTTTACGAGATCGGGATTGCCGAAATCATCATAGTGCCTACTTCGGGGCTTGTAAACAAAAGCATCAAGGACATAGACCTGCGCGGAAAATTCAATGTCAATGTGTTGGGCATAAGGAGGAAAAGCGAGTACCTCCTGCACGATCTCGGAGATGTCAAGGTACGCGGCGGCGATGTGATGTTAGTACAGGGAAGCTGGGCCAACATAGCACGCCTTAACAAAGAAGACGCCGACTGGGTCGTACTCGGCCAGCCTCTTGCCGAAGCCGCAAAAGTGACTTTGGACTACAAAGCACCTGTCGCCGGTGTGATAATGCTTCTGATGATTGCGCTGATGGTCTTCGATTTCATACCGATAGAGCCTGTCACCGCCGTGATGATCGCGGCAATATTGATGGTGCTGACCGGCTGCATACGCAATGTCGAGGCTGCTTACAAAACTATCAATTGGGAAAGCGTCGTGCTGATAGGAGCCATGATGCCTATGTCGCTCGCCCTTGAAAAGACAGGAGCTTCGGCATGGATTTCCAACACACTCGTACAAGGTCTTGGCAGCTACGGTCCTATCGCCCTGATGGCAGGCATATATTTCACCACTTCGCTCATGACAATGTTCATCAGCAACACCGCGACGGCCGTCCTGCTCGCTCCGATAGCCATGCAGAGTGCGTCACAGATGGGCATAAGCCCGGTGCCTCTCCTGTTCGCAGTTGCCGTAGGCGCCAGCATGTGCTTCGCATCACCATTCTCTACGCCGCCTAACGCACTGGTCATGCCTGCAGGACAATACAGATTCATGGATTATATCAAAGTAGGACTTCCGCTGCAGATCATCATGGGCATCGTGATGGTCTTCGTCCTGCCTCTGCTATTCCCGTTCTGACCATCCTCGAAGCTTTGTCTATGCAAAGTCTCCTCCCCCGACCCTCCAAAGGAGGGAGATGCGCTCGCGCGTTCTCGCCAATAAAGAATAAAATACGGTTATCCGCAAAATTACCCCTTGCAAGTCGCCTGCCTGCCGATGATGTATCGTCTGCAGTAGCCTGCCGGTCGCAGATGTCTTGGTTCCGGGAAAGCGCCCCCGATTCGCGGCAAAACGGTTCACATTCCCCCGAAAAAGCGAGCGAAAAACAGCGGTAAAGCCATTGTTCCCGGAGGAAGTGTACCAAAAACGGGGAAAAACGGTTCACTGTCCGGTAAATGACACGCCATGTCGGGCATCCCATCCGTCCGGCAGCCTGATTCCGCTACGAAATTCCGAACCCTCTGCCATACGGCGTTTTTGTGAAGCTGCTGACAATCAGTGAATTGCTGAGATATCGGGATGGCTTAGGGTATGAAAAATGACACCCTTGTCCATGTCGGCATTCCGATAAAATACTGACAGTTAATTAGTTAGCTATGCAAGCGGATGGCAGAGGGTTCAGTTTCGATTCGGTCCGAACGGAGTAAGCGTGCTTTCGCAGGGTAAGTGAGCATGCCGGCAGGCCTTGGTGGTAATCTTGCGGATAATCATTATAAAAAACGAGACGACCTTCAAGTCATCTCGTTCCTGCGGTGCGGACGGGGCTCGAACCCGCGCACGGCAAGCCGGCGCGGGTGATCCGCGGAATAACATTACCCACCCCGACCCTCCCGGGAGGGAGATGGGGGTCGCGAGTTCTCGCCCATAAGCAATAAAAAAACTCCGAGAGCTCTCTCGGAGTTTCCTGCGGTGCGGACGGGGCTCGAA
>DEPW01000008.1 GCA_002358965.1 Bacteroidales bacterium UBA3382 | reverse complement strand
CCCGGACTTGCAGGCAGACCGCGGGCTATAACCTTGGCCTTCTTCTCGGATGCAGGGTCGAGGATAGGGTGGAGGAGTTCGTCGAGCTGCGAAGGAGCAAGCCTCGTTACTGCCGTCTTCTCGTCGATCAGACCCTCTGCGAGCATATCCATGGCCATGTTGAGGGCGGCCAGTCCCGTGCGTTTGCCGACACGGCACTGGAGCATCCAGAGCTTGCCTTCCTGTATGGTGAACTCGATGTCCTGCATGTCGCGGAAATGGTGTTCGAGATTGTTCTGGATGGCGTCGAGCTGGGCATAGACATCAGGCATGGCCCTTTCCAGAGAATCGAGATGTTCGTTGTGCTCGTTTTTGGTGGCTTCGTTCAGCGGGTTAGGCGTACGGATGCCGGCAACGACATCTTCGCCTTGCGCGTTGATGAGCCACTCGCCGTAAAACTTGTTCTCTCCGTTGGCCGGGTTTCTGGAGAATGCTACTCCGGTGGCGGAGGTGTTGCCCATGTTTCCGAATACCATGGACTGTACGTTTACGGCCGTTCCCCAGTCGTCAGGTATGCCTTCTATCTTTCTGTAGGCGATAGCCCTCTTTCCGTTCCAGGATTTGAATACTCCGCCTATCGAGCCCCAGAGCTGTGCCTGTGCGTCGTCAGGGAACTCTACTCCGAGGACCTCCTTGACTTTCACCTTGAATGCTTCGCAGAGGTCTTTGAGCTCGATTGCCGTGATTTCGGTATCGGACTCGTAGCCCCGTTTTTCCTTGAGCTCTTCCATCATCCTGTCGAGCTGTACCCTGATGCCCATTCCGTCTTCAGGTTCGATGCCTTCGGCTTTTTCCATTACTACATCCGAATACATCATTATCAGACGCCTGTAAGCATCATATACGAAACGAGGGTTTCCGGTCTTTTCGACCATTCCCGGTATGGTTGAAGAGCAAAGTCCTATATTCAATATCGTATCCATCATGCCCGGCATCGAACTGCGTGCGCCCGAACGGCAGCTGATGAGCAACGGGTTCTTTGGATCGCCGAATTTCATTCCCATGATGGCTTCGGTCTTCTTGAGAGCCTCTGCCACTTCTTCTTTCAGCTCGGGAGCATAACCTCCTCCGAGTGCGTAATATTCCGTACAGCACTCGGTCGTGATGGTGAAACCTGCAGGTACGGGCATTCCCAATGTGCACATTTCAGCAAGGTTGGCTCCTTTTCCTCCGAGGAGGTTTCGCATGGAACCGTTGCCTTCCGCGGATGTTCCGCCAAAGCAATAAACTCTTTTTTTCTGTTCTGACATAATATAAAACTATTGAATTAAAAGTAAATTATTCGTTTAGGTTCGCAAATATATAAAAATTAGAGTAAAAACCGCAATTTCTAAAGCAATTTTCCTGCAAGTTCGGACAGTTTGCTGCGTTCGCCTTTCCTCAGGTTGACATGTTCGAACAGGGCCGTTCCGGACATTTTCTCTTTGAGGTGCGAAAGTCCGTTCGAGTACATGTCCAGATATGGCTGGTCGATTTGGAATATGTCCCCGGTAAAGACTATCTTGGTGCCTTCGCCGGCCCGCGTGATTATGGTCTTGATTTCATGAGGTGTAAGGTTTTGGGCCTCATCCACTATGAAATATACTTTGGAAAGGGAGCGGCCGCGGATGTATGCGAGCGGACTTATGATGAGTTTCCCGCTTTCGGTAAGGCTTTCTATCTTTTTGGCATCCTTGGACATAGGCCCGAGAGCTTCTTTGATTACGCTCAGGTTGTCCATCAGGGGGAGCATGTAGGGACCCACTTTCTTCTCGGCGTCTCCCGGAAGGAAGCCGAGATCCTGGTTGCCCATAGGGATTACCGGGCGTGCGAGGATTATCTGGTCGTAGCGTTTCTCCTGTCCCAGGGCTGCCGCGAGGGCTATGAGCGTCTTTCCCGTCCCCGGGCCTCCGGTAAGGGCGACGAGGTCTATCTCCGGGTTCAGACAGGCGTCCATTGCGAACTTCTGTTCGTCATTGCGCGGGCTGATGCCGGCCGAATGCAGTTTCTTGACGAGCAGTAACGATTTCGAGGCCTGGTCGTATCTCGCGCATACCCTTTCTTTGCCGGATTCGTTCCCCCACGGGATGATATAGAGCTGGTTGGCCTTCGGCTCGTCCCATTTGAGCTCTTTGAGGGACAGTCTTCCGGAGCTGTACAGCAGCTTCTGTACGAGCGACGGGTCCATGTCTTCCACTTCGATGATTCCCTTCTCGACTTTGTAAAGCTTTTCTTCATCGAGCCTGTCGGTCAGATAGTCTTCCGAGTTTAAGCCGATTGCCTTGGCTTTCATCCTCATGTTGAGGTCTTTGGTTACGAGGGCGACATATCTGTCGGGATTGTTGTCTCTTACCCAAAGGGCCGTGGAGATTATCCTGTGGTCCTGGATGTCGTCCATGAAGCATTTTTCCATTCCTTCGGGAAACGGGTGGTTCATTTCGATCTTGATGGTGCCGAGATTCTTCCCGAGAGGGATGGGCTTTGTGAAAAGCCTGTTTTCGGCAAGCCGGTCGAGCTGTCGGACGAATTGTCTTGCATGGTAGTTGATTTCTTCGTCGCCTTTTTTGAATTTGTCAAGCTCTTCTATGACTGCTATCGGAATGACCAGATCGTTTTCCTGGAAATGGTATATTGCCCTGCTGTCGTGCAGGATGATGTTTGTGTCGAGGACGAAAATCTTGGGTAATTTTGACATGGTGCGTAAAAAAATCGTTATTGTTATTCTTCGCCGATGTTCCTGCTTATGAGCGGAAGGAGCAGATCGGCAACGTTAAAGTCGAGTTTGTGCCTGATTTTAAGCGAATTGCCTTCGGATGCGAATCCGACGGGGAAATACGCGATATCCTGCAGGATCATCTGGGTGTCGATATATCCGTAGTCTTCATCGCTGATGGCGATGAGTTCTCCCGGTATTTCGTTGAAAAGTATGGCTGTCGCATCGTTGCATCTGAAGGAGTTCTGCAACGGAAGTATGTCCACTTCCATGCCTGTGCCGCAGGCTTTTGCAAGCTTGGCAAGGCCGCAAAGCAGTCCGCCGCGCCCTATTTCCCTGCCCGCCAGCACGATTCCGTCGTCTTTAAGCTCTTTGACGACTTCGTAGCTGTCGATGAAATAGTCCGGGTCGAGCATCAATGGCGTATCCTCGCCGGACTGTCCGAGCAATGCGGCCAGGGCCGAGCCTCCGAGAGTCGCTTCCGAGGTGTCGAAAGGTATGTATAGCACGGTCGATCGCGGTATCTTGTCGGCCAGTATGGAGCTGTCGGTAATGTACCTGGCGCCCCTGTTGTTGGCCGGCTTTACGGGTACGAGCAGGCTTTCGTCTTCGTCTTCATTCAGATACAGGCACGATGTCCGCAGCCGTGACGAGCCTGCCTTGTGTGTTATCCTGCATGTCGCGACGCGTACGCCGATTTCGAATGCGTAATCCGATGCCGCCGCCACGGATTTGTACAGAGAGGCGCATCCTCCGAGGCGGCAGGTATCCCATTCCCAGCAGAGCGACAGCGACATGGACTCCAGCATATATGCACGCGGGATGCTCCACAATGCTGCCGAAAGCGCTTTCGCTATGCTCTGCCTTGCTTCGGCCGCGTAGTTTATCCCTGTGGTGCCTTCGATTCCTGAAGCGAGCAGCATGTCCAGGTATTCCTCGTTTTTTCCGCGTCCGTATATTACCGGGTCCGGATCGGGATCCAGATTTTCGTCGACAACGGGGACCGCGGTGTCGGGCGGACATTCGCAGATATATTCCGCAGCTTTTCCGTATGGGCCGTTGCAAGCGTCGATGAGATCCTTGAGGGTCGATTCCTGTTCTATCCCGTCTATAACGAATTTCGCTTCAAAAAGATTCATTTGATGGTTTTCATAAAACTTCCCGTAAAATTATAAAAAAAATGTATTTTTGTATGGCATAGGAACGAAAAAAATGGATTATAAAGATTTCGATGAAAGATACGAGGCGGAAATTTCCGCCATTTTCAACAGGTTCCCGTCTTTCCAGAGAGTAGGGGCCTCGGCTTACAAGCCGGGCATCGACGGGATGTCGAGATGGGATGAGGCCGTGGGGCATCCGCATCGCAGGTTCGCTTCCGTTCATGTGGCCGGCACCAACGGCAAAGGGTCGGTTTCGCATCTGATAGCTTCTGTGTTGGCCGCGGCCGGATACAAGGTGGGGCTTTATACTTCCCCCCATATCCTCGATTTCCGCGAGAGGATGAAGATCTGCAACGGGGCCGGGGGAGTGGCGAAATATATCTCCAGAGAAGAGGTGTATGATTTCATATTGAAATGGAAGCCTTATTTTGAGGAAAACGAGCTTTCGTTTTTCGAGATAACCACTATGATGGCCTTCGATTGGTTCGCTTCGTGCGGTGTGGATTTCGCCGTCATCGAGACTGGTCTCGGCGGCCGTCTCGACAGTACCAATATCATTACTCCGGTCCTTTCGGTAATAACCAACATAGGCCTCGACCATTGCGACATGCTCGGGGATACGCGCAGGGAGATAGCTTTTGAAAAGGCCGGGATAATCAAGCCGGGCGTGCCCGTAGTCGTCGGAGAGGATGACGAAGAGATTTCGGCTGGGTTTGAAGACAAGGCCGCCGGATGCGATTCGCCCCTGTTCGACGCTTCCGACCTCTATCCTTATGACTCTCCTTTTGTAGACGACTTGCTTGCGGATATGGATCTCCGTGGAGAGTACCAGAGGAGGAACCTTTCGACTTCGCTTTCCGCTTTGTCGGTACTCGAGAGCTTCGGGATTGCAGGGGACGGCATAGGCGAAGGCCAGTTGTACGACGGTATCACCGGGGCCGCTTCGAAGATGCGCTTCCTCGGCCGTTGGCAGACTTTCGTCCACGGCGATATCAAGGCGATACTCGACATAGGGCACAATGCGCATGGGCTGAAGTACAATTTCGCGCAGCTCGTCCGCGAATTTTCCGAAAATCCCGGCAGGAAGGCGTGCATGGTCTTCGGAATGGTTGCTGACAAGGATGTGGATTCGGTATTGCCGATGTTTCCATACATTCCCGGCCGCAGTATCGAGGTGGTATTGACCAACGCCGATTCGCACAGATCCATGCCGGCTGCAGAACTTGAGCGGCATTTCCTCAGGATTCACGCCGGGAGGGTGGCGGAAGGTGCCTATTCGTTAAGGACGGTGCCGTCCGTCAAGGATGCCGTATATTCGGTTTTGTCCGATTGTACCGCCGAAGGGGGGATTGTATATATCGGGGGAAGCACTTTCGTTGTTGCGGAGGCAATGCCTGTGTTCATCCGGCCTTAAGCGGCGGGATTGATGTTCGTCCTTGGAATTGCTCTGTCCGGAGCGCCCGCTATGGTGGACACCTCGCCGGCAGGCAGGCGGCTTGCAAGGGGTGATTTTGCGGATAATCATAAATCTTATTCTATTTTCCTGTAATAATACAACGGTTTCGGTTCCCCGAGCAATCCCGGATGGAAGATATTTATCAGATCTTCAAGGACAATGTCCGGATGCATTATGCCGGACTCCCAGAAATCGTCCCCTCCGCCTGCGTTAAGCCTGAGATTGTTGTTGTAGACCCGGCCTTCCTTCAGGCACGGAACATCCGCGAACCTGGGCAGCTCGGCCAGCAGGGCGGCCTTTGAAGTCACACGGCCGGTATTTATCCAATAATCGCACTCGTTTACCAGCTTGTAAGCCTGCTCTATGTCGATAGTGCGCGAGACCTCGGTAGTATCTCCAGGGTAAATGTAATCCGCCCCGGCATCGGATATCAGCCTGCCCATGTAACTGCCCGGAGGAGACATTATCCATGCATCGCCGTATGGGATGTTGACCATCACCGCCGGTCTTTCGGACACCCTTGAGGCAACGGCCTTCAGGCTGTCATAACGCCGGGGAATCCTGGCGAATACCGCGGCCCCCTTATCACGGCAGCCTATGATTTCCGCCACCGGGATGCACCACTCGGCCTTTCCAAGAGGCGACTTCTCCATATATTCCCCTATGTACATGAACGGTATCCCCAACTCCTTCAACTTGTCTTCCATGCCGCTCGCTCCGGTTATCCCGTACAACAGCACTATGTCCGGAGCCGCTGCCAGAAGCCTTTCATAATCCGTATTCCCGTCATAGCCGACATCGGCTATCCTCTCCCGGTTGGCCCTCACAGACGGATTACTGATGAAATCCATACCGGAAACCCCGGCCACGCGGTCCGTTTCGCCGAGCGCATCGAGCATGGCAATGTAGGAAGACGACAGACACACTATCCTCTCCGCATCCCCTTCAAGCACCTGTCCCTTAAAACCTTCAGGCGGTCTCTCGCCGTTACGGGCCACGAAGAGCGACCTCTCCTCGCCTGCGGCGCCCTGCCATGGAGTAAAAGTCGTGATTATCACGCTTTCCATACCATCCGCCTTCAATATCTTAAAACCGCCTGCATATTCCGGAACATAGACATCCTCGCACCACTGTGAAAGATCACCGCCTTCCCTACCGGCACAAGCTGCGAGGACGGCGGCACAGGCAGCGAGAAATATCATTTTCTTTAACATTTTCATAAAAATTTACGGCAAAAGTAGTAAAAATTATAAGGCACAGAAAAAAGACACGAAAAACGGCACGCTGAAATCGACTATGGCTCCGTGCAGTACGGAAACGAAAGCCCATTGCCTGCCGCTGGCCGAAGTAATCGAGGGGAGCAGGACATCCATCGAAGCCGCACCGCCCACGCATATCGGGGCCAACGGGCCGGCAAGCCTTACCATCAGGGGAGCACCGACAAGGACGGCTATCTCCTTGAACACATTGGTAAGCAGGGCCACAGTACCGAGCCAGGCTGCAGCGGCCTCTCCTATCAAGGGAGCCTTCAACTG
>DEPW01000044.1 GCA_002358965.1 Bacteroidales bacterium UBA3382 | reverse complement strand
TCCGACGGATGCAGGCCTATGGTCGGCTCGTCGAAGACAAATACCGAGTCTTCCTGCCAACGGCCCATTTCGCTGGCGAGTTTCAGGCGCTGCGCCTCGCCGCCGGACAGGCCCGGAGTCTGTTCGCCGAGAGTAAGGTAGCCGAGCCCGAGATCTTTCAGCACCTGCAATCTCTGCCTTACCGTCTTCAGATCGTAGCAGGCGGCAAGCGCTTCGTTCACATCCATTGCCATCACTTCAGGAAGCGAATAGAGCTCCCCGGTCTCGTTTTCGCGTCTGACCATATTGGCTTCTTTCGCATACCGTGAACCTCTGCAATCCGGGCAAGGGATTTCCACATCCGGAAGGAACTGCACATCGAGGCTGATCGTCCCGGTGCCGTCACAGGTAGGACAGCGGAGTTTTCCGGTATTGTACGAGAAATCCCCGTCCCTGTAAAGCATCTTCTTGGCATCCGGAGTCTTCGCATAGGCTTTGCGCAACTCGTCATGGACATTGGCGTATGTCGCCACTGTGGATCGGATATTGATGCCTATAGGCGAAGCGTCTATCAGCTTGACCTGCCTTATTCCTTCGGCTTCGATACTCCGCACATGAGCGGGAAGCCGCATTCCGGCAACCAGGGCACGCAATCCTGGCACAAGGCTTTCCAGCACCAGCGTGGTCTTGCCCGAACCGGAAACGCCGGTCACTACGGTAAGCCTTCCCTTGGGGATGTCGACTTCCAAAGGCTTGACCGTATGGATGGGGCCTGTCGACATACGGATGCGGCCCTTTGCGAAGAGCTTGTCCGCTTCCGAGCGTTCACGGGCCTCGATGCCCGAGCGGCCTGAAAGGAAAGGCCCTATCTTCGAAAGAGGATCCTCCATGATTTCCCTTATGGTTCCCTGCGCAATGACATTGCCTCCCGAAGAGCCCGCCCCAGGGCCGAGCTCGATCAAATGGTCGGCCGCCGAAAGTATCTGTATGTCATGGTCGACAAGTATTACCGAATTGCCATCGGCTATGAGATCCTTCATCACTCCCGCAAGCCCTGCGATATTGGCCGGATGAAGCCCGATCGACGGTTCGTCGAGAACATAAAGCACCCCGGTGGTGCGGTTCCTGACCGCACGGGCAAGCTGCATCCTCTGCCTTTCGCCTGTAGACAATGTCGACGATGCACGGTCGAGACTGAGATAGCCTACGCCAAGATCCAGCAATCTTGCGGAAGCATCGAGTAAAGACTCGCAAATGTTGACAGCCATCGGACGCATGTCTTCGGGAAGCGTCTGCGGAATGCCTTTCACCCATTCGACCAGCTTGTACAGGGTCATCTTACAAGCATCGGCCAACGATATGCCCCGGACAAGAGGGGCCCTTGCAGCCTCCGACAGGCGCGTGCCGGCACAGTCCGGACAGGTATCGGTCTTCAGGAAACGCTCTACGCGTTTCATACCCTTTTCATCCTTGACCTTGGCAAGGGCGTTCTCCACCGTATATACCGCATTGAAATAGGTAAAGTCCAGCTCTCCGGCCTGATTGGTAGTCTTCGACTTGTAAAATATATGTTTCTTCTCGGCAGGGCCATGGAAGACGATATCCCGCTCCTTGTCAGTCAGCTGATTGAACGGCACATCCGTGCGCACTCCCATTTCCCGGCACACATCTGTCATCAAAGACCACATGAGCGTGTTCCAAGGGGCTACGGCACCTTCGTCTATCGACAGGGTCTCGTCCGGCACCAATGTCGTCTCGTCAACCATCCTGACCGTCCCGGTCCCGTCGCATTTGTGGCAGGCCCCCTGGCTGTTGAAGGAAAGCTCCTCCGCCGACGGGGCGTAAAAATGCGTGCCGCATTCAGGGCAGACGAGTTCGAGGCCGGCCGCTACCGACAGCGACGGTTTCAGATAATGCCCGTTGGGACAGCGGTGGCTCGCAAGTCGGGAATATATGAGTCTCAAGCTATTGAGCAATTCGGTCCCCGTCCCGAAAGTGCTGCGTATGCCCGGTATGCCGGGACGCTGGTGCATCGCAAGGGCAGCCGGCACATACAGTACCTCATCTACATCGGCCCTTGCCGCCTGGGTCATGCGCCTTCTGGTATATGTAGACAGGGATTCCAGATAACGCCTGGAGCCTTCAGAGTACAGGACCCCGAGCGCAAGAGAGGACTTGCCGGAACCGGAAACTCCCGCCACGCCGACGATCCTGTTCAACGGTATGTCCACATCGATGTTCCTTAGGTTATGCACGCGCGCGCCGCGCACTATGATCTTCTGAGGGATGAGCGTATCTTCAAGCATAAATTTTCCTCCTCGCGCCCCCAAAGCCGCCGCGGGCCTTGAAGAAGCCGACGGCAAAGATAGAAGATTTTTGATTTTAGTTCAAATCTTCTTATTTTTGAAAATTGTTTGAATTAAACCTTTTTCAGGATGAAAATAGTAATAGCCGGCGCAGGTGAAGTCGGCAGCCACTTGGCAAAGATGCTCAGCTCAAGTTCGGAAAGCAACAACATTACAGTCCTCGACAGCAATACGGAACGGCTCGAAGCCCTCGCCGGGACTACGGATGTGCTTACAGTGGAGGGAGATCCGTCGTCAATCGAGAAACTCAAGCAGGCCGGTGCGGACAAAGCCGACCTTTTCATCGCCGTAAGCCCTGCGGCCATGCAGCATGTCAACATCGTCAGTTCGCTGCTCGCCAAGAACATAGGGGCGAAGAAGGTTGCGGCGAGGATAAACAACGAGGAATACATGAGGGCCGAAAACCGGCTGCTGTTCACTTCGCTGGGAATAGACCTGCTCTTTTATCCGGAAAAAGTCGCCGCGGAAGAAATCTGCGAACTCATGAAACACACGGCATCGGCCGAGTTCATGGATTTCGCACAAGGCAAACTCCAGATGATCGTCTTCAAACTCGACGACGGAGCCTCGCTCATAGGCAAACGGCCTTCGGATTTTTCCGGAACTTACGAGGACCTTCCCTTCAGGGTCGTCGCCATTTCGAGGAACGGCCTTACCATCATCCCCCACACGGATACAAAACTGAAGATGAACGACCTGATCTTCATGATTACCAAGAAAGAAGGGGTGAATGAGCTGATGCAGTTCACCGGCAAGCCGAATATACGCATCAACAGCCTGATGATCCTCGGAGGAGGGAAGATCGGAGAATTCGTGGCGGCAAGGACATCGCGGACCACCCCGAACATAAAACTCATCGAACTCAAGAAAGACCGCTGCACCGAGCTGTCCGAGAAGTTCAACAACATACTTGTCGTAAACGGCGACGGACGCAATTCGGATTTCCTGATCGACGAAGGAATAAAAGATTACGATGCCTTTGTGGCGGTAACCAGCAACACCGAGACCAATATCCTTGCCTGCATGATAGCAAAGCGTTTCGGGGTAATGAAGACAATCGCCGAAGTGGAGAATATCGAATATATCCAGCTCGCCAAAGGGATGGGAGTGGACGCCGTAATAAACAAGAAACTGATAACGGCAGGACGCATATTCAAACTCACGCTCAGCAGCAAGGTCCGGAATGTAAAATACCTCAGCGGCACAGAAGCGGAAGTGATCGAGTATATCGTCAATCCTGAATCGAAAATAACATCTGCCCCTCTGAAAGAGTTGGATTTCCCGAAAGACGCAATCATCGGAGGACTCATCAGGGGGAAAGAGAGCATCATCGCGGTAGGCAGCACGCAAATAATGCCTTATGACAAAGTCGCGGTATTCGCCCTCCCCCATGCAGTCAAGGAAGTCGACAAATTTTTCAATTAAGACAACACAACAGAGGCACCACGGATGGCAAGCTATCTACAAGTAGAAAACATCAGCAAATCATACGGTCCGAAGACCTTGTTCGACGACATCTCATTCAACATAAACGAAGGAGACAAGATGGCACTCATCGGGCCGAACGGATGCGGAAAGAGTTCCTTGCTCAAAATCCTCGCCGGGGCGGACAAGTCGGACTCCGGAGGGAAGATCACCTTCCTCAAGGATATCAGGATAGCTTTCCTCGAGCAGGAATACATTTATGATCCTGAAAAGAGCATCATGGAGGAACTGATGGGCAAAGCCGCGCAAAGGCCGGTATGCGACAGCCCTGAGCATAGCTGGGAGTACGAGAGGCGTCTGGCAAGCAATCTGACATCGTTCAGGCTTGGCGATACTGGCAGGAAGATGAAAGACCTGTCAGGGGGAGAAATCAAAAGGGCGGCACTGGCTGCGCTTCTGGCCGAAGAACCCGATTTCCTCATACTTGACGAACCGACGAACCACCTCGACATCGAAGCTATCGAAACGCTTGAAAACTATCTTTCGCGTTCAAGAGCCACCTTGCTGATGGTCACCCACGACAGATATTTTTTAGACAAAGTATGCAACACCATACTCGAACTTGACGGAGGAGCCCTCTATCTTTACCGTGGCAATTACGGGCAATATCTCGAAAAGCGCGAAGAGAGGCTGAACAACTTCAGGGCCGAGACGGACAGGGTACGGAACATCTTCAGACGCGAGCTCGAATGGATGCGGAGCACCCCGCAGGCGCGCACCGGAAAGGCACGGTACAGGATCAATGCCTTCTACGACCTCAAAGACAGAGCGGAAGCCACAGTACAGGAAAGAAGGATCGACATGTCTGGGCTCGAAAGCTCAAGGCTCGGCACGAAGATATTCAATTGCAAAGAAGTTTCGTTCATATACGGCGACAAGACAATCATCGACAGGTTCACCTACAACTTCCACAGATATGAAAAAGTCGGAATCGTAGGTCCGAACGGCATAGGGAAAAGCACGCTTCTGAATCTCCTGACGGGCAGGCTCGCCCCGACATCAGGAATCATCGAACAAGGAGAGTCCCTGAAAATCGGCTATTACGAACAATCAGGCATGAGAGGGGCGGGATTCGATCCGCAGGCCACCGTGATAGAGACGGTCGGCGACACTTCGATGCTTAACAGATTCCTATTCCCTCACAACATGTTCAACTCGAAACTCGGCACACTCAGCGGCGGAGAGCTCAGGCGGCTTTACCTGCTCACCATACTGATGGCTGCCCCGAACATGCTCATCCTGGACGAACCCACAAACGACCTCGACATAGTGACCCTCAACATCCTCGAAGAATATCTCACCGATTTCAAAGGATCGCTGATCATCGTATCGCACGACAGGCACTTCATCGACAGGCTCGTGGACCACCTGTTCATATTCTGCGGAAACGGGACTATCAAGGATTTCACCGGCACTTACAGCGAATACCGCGAATATTTGAAAGAATATGAAAAAAGTTCGAAAGCGGCCGCCGTGAAAACCCAGAGCGCCTCAAAAATGGAATGGAAGGAAAACAAGCAGAAAAACCGTTCCCGCCAGAGGCTGTCATACAATGAGCAGAAAGAGCTCGAAAGACTTGAAACAGACATCGAAAACCTGTCACTGGAGAAAAAGGGGATCGAGGAAAGGCTTTCGGCCGCCGTGGCGGAATACGACGAAATCACACGGCTGTCCCGAAGGATATCCGAAATCATCCCCGAGTTGCAGGCAAAAGAAGACCGCTGGCTGGAACTCTCCTGCCGGCAGGAAAGTTCCTAAACCAGTTTCTTGTATTTGAACCGCACAGGCTCGGTGTCTCCAAGGCGGCGTTTTTTGTTTTCTTCATATTCCGAATAACTGCCTTCGAAGAAATATACCTGCGAATCGCCCTCGAAAGCAAGGATGTGTGTGGCAATCCTGTCGAGGAACCATCTGTCATGGGAAATCACGACCGCACAGCCGGCAAAGCTCTCCAAACCCTCTTCCAGCGCCCTTATCGTATTGACATCCACATCATTGGTAGGCTCGTCGAGCAACAGTACGTTGCCTTCGTCCTTTAATGTCAATGCGAGATGGAGCCTGTTACGCTCTCCTCCGGAAAGGACACCGCAGAGCTTTTCCTGATCGGGACCGGAAAAATTGAATCTCGACACATACGCGCGGGCGTTCACTTCGCGCTTTCCGAGCCGTATGAATTCCTGCCCGTCCGAAATCGTTTCGAACACGGTCTTGTCCGGGTCTATCCTCTTGTGCTGCTGGTCGACATAGGCGAGCTTTACAGTGTCCCCTATCTCGAAATACCCGCTGTCGGGCCGTTCGATACCCATTATCATACGGAACAGTGTCGTCTTCCCGGCCCCGTTCGGGCCTATCACTCCCACTATGCCTGCCGGAGGAAGCGAAAAATCGAGATT
>DEPW01000016.1:15408-15899 GCA_002358965.1 Bacteroidales bacterium UBA3382 | reverse complement strand
ACCTTTGACGGTCGATTGCAATTGGGCTTCCAACTGGCTTGATGCGCATTAGTCGGGCCTGCATATAATTAACGGAACGCATGGGAAAGAAGGTGTTAAGTGACAAGGATTTGATAATCAAGGCATTGCAAGATGATCAAAATGCTTTCAGGATGCTTTATGAGAGGCATCGTAACGGTCTGTACGCTCACATATCGAGATATGTTCAGAACAGGGAAGACATAGAGGATCTTTGTCAGGAGAGTTTTCGGAAGGCTTTCGAGCAGCTGCCTTCCTACAATCCGGAGTACAAGTTCACGACATGGCTGTACAGTATCGGCGCCCATGCGGCTCTGGATTATCTGAAAAAGCAGAAAAACGATGTCTTCGCCAATTCGGTGGACGCGCAGAGCGAGGAGCCCGAAATGCTTTCCCTCACGCCCGAGGAAGAGATGGTAATCGTCGAAATGGCCGGGGAGGTGCGCAAGCATCTCGGGCAGCTTCAGGAAAAA
>DEPW01000016.1:12632-15389 GCA_002358965.1 Bacteroidales bacterium UBA3382 | reverse complement strand
TACCGCCGGCCGGCCGAGCTCCGCTTCCTTAAGGAATACGGTTACGAGGAGATAGCGAAGGAGTTGGATCTGCCTCTCAATACTGTCAAGATCAGGATAATGAGAGCCAAGGTGGCGTTGATCACGATGTTGAAAAGATAAGTCGGAAGAAAAATAAGATTAAAGATTTAACAGGATTATGGAATATACGGGAGCCGAAGGTGTCGGAACGGTTTTCAAATATTTTCCCGAGATGGATGCCGGCAAACGCAGGACCATGGAAGGGTTGTGGGACATATATTCCGATTGGAACGCGAAGATCAATGTGATATCGCGCAAAGACATTGACAGTCTCTACATGCATCATGTGCTGCACTCGCTTGCCATAGCGGCCTTTTTCCGCGAGAGCATGCCGGATTTTTACGCAAAAGCCCTCGAGCCGGGAGGGACTGATGTCAGGATGTTGGATTTCGGAACGGGGGGAGGCTTCCCGGGAATCCCTCTGGCGATACTTTTCCCAGGCGTGACCTTTACTTTATGCGACTCGATAGGCAAGAAAGTCAAGGTGGCGCAAGGTGCGGCCGAAGCCTGCGGGTTGAAAAATGTATCGACAGTCAATATGCGCGGCGAGGAGATAAGAGGCAGCTATGATTACATAGTGTCGCGTGCCGTGACCTCTCTCGACACTTTCATGCAGTGGGTGAGAGGCAAGTACTCCAAAGGCGTGATTTACCTGAAAGGGGGCGATATGGTGGAGGAATTGTCCCAGGCCGCGATGAAAAACCGGCTCAGGATGGACAAAATCTCTGCACTTCCGATAAGCAAGTGGTTCGAAGAAGATTATTTTTCGGAGAAAAGGGTGATTTTTATTTGTAAATAGAATTTTAAATACTACCTTTGCAGTCCGTTTTTGCACGCTTTGGACGCAGCGATTGCGGCAGCGGCGTGTATGTCAGTGATAATAAATAAAATAGATAGCAATGAAAAGAACATTCCAACCATCCAACCGCAAACGCCGCAATAAGCACGGCTTTCGCGAGCGCATGTCCACACCTAACGGACGCCGCGTGCTGGCTTCACGCCGCCGTCATGGCAGAAAGAAACTTACAGTATCTTCTGAAGACAGGTTCTAGAAATTACCGGCCGGGCGACAGTGACCCGGCCGGATTTTTTTTGCGCCGGCGGCAGGCCCTCGGGCGGAGCTGTCCCGAACCGGCAAGGATTTGATTTGTTGAAACTCTTTAGTAATTTTGCCGTCGGATAAAATCAATACTGTTTTGTTATGAGGATGAAAATTGTAGCAGGCAACTGGAAGATGAATACTACGGTGCCTGAAGGCGTGGAATTGGCTAGGGACATAGTCGCGGGGCTCTCTTCAAAGCCTTCCGATGTCAAACTGATTCTCGGCGTGCCGTTTACGCATATTGCCGGTGTCGCCGGAGCGATTTCCGCAAGCGGCATAGGGCTGGCAGCGCAGAACTGTGCCGACAAAGAGAGCGGGGCATATACCGGAGAGGTGTCGGCGGCGATGCTCAAGTCCGCAGGCTGCGGATATGTGATACTCGGACATTCGGAGCGCAGGCAATATTACGGTGAAACGGACATGAGGCTCGTGGCGAAGCTCGCCCTTGCCGTGAAAGAAGGGCTTGTGCCTGTTTTCTGTGTCGGAGAGACATTGGAGCAGAGAGAGTCCGGACATCATTTCAGTCTCGTCGAATCGCAGATCAGGAATGTGCTGTTCACGCTAGCTCCGCAGCAGGCATCGTCGGTAATTGTCGCTTATGAACCGGTTTGGGCCATAGGTACGGGTAAGACGGCCACGGCCGCCCAGGCACAGGAAATGCACAGGCACATCCGTAGCGTGCTGGCCTCGAAATTCGGTGCCGCCGCAAACGATATCCCGATATTGTACGGGGGAAGCTGCAAGCCTTCGAATGCGAAGGAGCTTTTCGCCTGCGAAGATATCGACGGGGGACTCATAGGCGGGGCTTCGCTCAAGGCCGACGATTTCCTCGCGATAGCAAGGTCTTTCTGATACAAAGACGGCCGGATATGCATTATATAGAGGTAAAGATATCCATAGACCCTTTTACCGAGGACAATGCCGACTGGGTCGTAGCCGAGATCGAATCCCTCGGTTTCGAGTCTTTCTGCTGCCAGGAACCATGCCTGCTGGCATATATCCCGAGCGCGGATTTCGATTCAGCCGCCTTGTCGGAAGCCTTGTCCGTGTTTGAAGGGCATTTGAAACTCCAGGTCGTCCATGCCCCTGTTCCGGAACAAAACTGGAATGCTATATGGGAGGCTTCTTTCGAGCCTATCGTTGTCGACGGACGCTGTACGATACGGGCGACATTCCACAAGGGGCTTCCGGAAACCGAGTACTGCATCGTCATAGACCCGAAGATGGCTTTCGGCACGGGACATCACCAGACGACTTATCTGATGGCTTCGTCGCTCATGCAGGAAGCCGTGTGCGGAAAGAAGGTGCTCGACATGGGCTGCGGTACGGGGGTGCTGGGCATCCTTGCCGCCAAGATGGGCGCCCTCGCTCCTGTTGATGCCATAGATATCGACGAGGTCGCTGCAGAGTCCGCTGCCGAGAATGCGGTTTTGAACGGTGTAGGCGACATCATGTCCGTAAGATGCGGAGATGCCTCGTCGCTCGGAAGCGGTGAAAGATACGATTTGGTCCTTGCAAATATCAACCGGAACATCCTCATGGCCGACATGCCTGCTTATTCGAAGGTGCTGCTCGGCGGAGGCGTGCTGCTCGTC
>DEPW01000016.1:12400-12599 GCA_002358965.1 Bacteroidales bacterium UBA3382 | reverse complement strand
GTCAGCGGTTTCTATGCCGAGGATGTGCCCATGCTCATGGCCGCGGCTTCCGGTTGCGGTCTCGAATACAGCCGGCAGCGTAGCAAGGACGACTGGACGGTAGTCCGTTTCGTTAAAAAATAAACTGCAAGGCATATTGTGCGTAATGTGAAAATGACTATCTTTGCAGTCCTTATTGCGGGCGTGTTGTAATTGGTAG
>DEPW01000016.1:11105-12346 GCA_002358965.1 Bacteroidales bacterium UBA3382 | reverse complement strand
TTCGAGTCCCTTCGCCCGCACAGTTGAGGGAGGTTGGCCGTAAAGTCAGTGACTTTGCAGCCGGCCTCCCTTCCGATTTGTCCGTCTTTTGGTATGTGTCGGCATGTCAGTGCATTGCGGGGCATTGTATAAATTATGTATAACGGATTTTAAATGCCGATTTAGCGGAAAAGACAAATTTTCCCCGTAATTTTAACCGTTTTTTGAATAATTATTTAGCAAACCTTCCAGATATGAAAAAGATTTTTCTCGTAGCGGCTCCGCTGTTGCTTTTGGCCGCTTGCAAACCTGATGGGCAGGAAGAGAAGCTCGTGCAGTCAATCATTGTGACGCCTGACGCCCTTCAACTCGAAACGGGCCTCCAGGATACCCTCGCCGTGGAGTATGTCCCGGCCGATGCAGTAAACAAATCGGTGGTGTGGTCTTCTTCGGCACCGTCCGTGGCCGATGTCGATCCTGACGGGGTGGTCACTGCCATTTCCGCGGGCGAAGCCGTAATTACGGCGAATTGCGACGGCGTGGAAGACAGTTGCCGGGTAACGGTTTCCGAACCGGTGCCGCCGGCACCTGTCGAGGACTTTGAAATCGTAATCGGCGAGATCTACGAGGAAGACGGTGCGCGTTATGTGCCAATATCATGGTATCCGGCAGACAAGGAAATGGTGTATTTCCCGTTCATGACCCAGGCCGAACTGTATGAGGGCCGTACCGATGAACAGTTCGTAAACGAATATTATGAGACTCTCCGCATGATGGCTCAGCTGTATGGCTATTCGTTCGAAGAATATCTCGGGGCTTTCCTTAAGACCGGTGATTTTTCAGGTTCGTCCGTCATACCTTCGTCCGGAAAATATTATGCGATAGCCTATGGCTGCGAAGCCGACGGTACTCCGACGACCGATGTGTATGCGGTAGGTTTCGAAGTGGAATAGGATAAGATGTAAGACTAACAATGCAGTTAAATATGAAAAAGACATTCCTTATGGCGGCTTNNCTGTTGCTTTTGGCCGCTTGCAAGCCTGATGGGCAGGAAGAGACGCTCGTACAGTCAATTGAGGTGACCCCGGGGACTGTCATATGCACCGACCTTACCGAAGAAGACGGCAAATGGATTACCGATCATATCGAGCAGTCGGGTAACATGGGAAACTATCCGGCCATGCAGTATTGCCGTTCTCTCGGGGAACACTGGTATCTCCCTACCTGTGTCGGACTTGCCGAACTCGAGGCGAATGCGGCTG
>DEPW01000016.1:0-11084 GCA_002358965.1 Bacteroidales bacterium UBA3382 | reverse complement strand
CATAGACGCTGCGCTTACGGCTAACGGCCATGGATCACTTCCGGTGCCTCTGTCGCTGTTGAGCTGTATCGAGGTTGACGACTATATGGTATACAGGGTGATGGACGGCTCGACTTCGACAACGACTAAAACAAGTGCTGTAAGTACGATAGCTGTAATGAAACTCCGTTTTAAATAATGAAAAGGAATCTCTTCATCAATGCCGTCATCATATTGGCGGCATTGTGCATGTCTTCATTGACGGTCTCCTGCGGCCCGGAAGAGCAGCGGCATGAGGACCCTCGGCTCGAATTGCTTTCATCGAAGACCATGTCGGTTCCGGCATCGGGGTGCGATACTGTGATAAGATATTCGTTGTCCGATCCGGGTTCCGGCGAAATCTCGGCCATGACGGAGCAGCAAGATTGGATCACCGGGTTAGATACGGCATCCGAAGGCATCGTGGCTTTCACCGTATTGCCGAATGACTCGCAAGAGCAGAGGACAGGCGAGATATACATTGCTTATCCCGGCGCGGACCGTATTGTGGTAGAGATAGTGCAGGATTGCGAAGGACAGACCCATGAGCCGGTGACGAACGATGATTTCTACCTCGCCATCGTAGATATCACGCCGCAGTCCGTGACCGTCCATGTGAATCCTGCCGATACGGACATGAGGTATGTGACGATGGCGCGTCTCAAATCGCAGATTGACGCCATGGGGGACGATGAGACCGTCTTCCAGAACGATCTGGCTTATTTCCAGGCTTATTCCCAGGTTTCGTCCCTTCCTTTGGAGGAAGTGATCAAGCTTTTCGGCGCCGTAGGGGAGAAGGATGTCCAGCTGTACGGTCTTGAGGCCGGACAGGAATATTGTTTCTATGTTTACGGTGTCAGCCCGGATGTCGAGAGGCTTACGGATATCTGCAAGATGTATTTCGTTACGGATGAGATAGAGTATGTGGATGTCACTTTCGATATCGACATTACTCTGGACGGTTTCGTAGCCGATGCGGTGATAAAGGCTTCGGATGCCACTGTCCCGTTTTATTTCGATCTGATGGACGCAGACACTTTCCGCAGCGGCGACCCTGATGAGGTCGTATCGGATTTCATCGCTGACATTTTCGCCGAATACGCTTCGTACGGCTTTCCGGCCGAATATGTGATCCAGCGCATAGGCTCTTTCGGCGAGGATGCCTATTCTTTCGGCAACCTCCAGCCTGAGACCGGATATGTAGTGTTTGCGGCGGCTCTGGATTATGACGGAATGATGGTTTCCGAAGCGGGATACGAATTTTTCACCACCGGAAAGCCCGGGGACGCTTCGGCACTGACAGTTTCGTTCCAAATCAGCGATATCACCTCAAGAGGGGCGTATGTCGAGGCTTATCCTTCGGACAAGACGGTGAAATATTTCTGGGATGTGGTTCCGTACGGTACTCCGGAAGATGCAGTGCGGCAGATAATCGAGAATACCGCGGAGTCCTATATCGCCCAGGGCATGGCGTCCGATTTTAGCGACTTTATGGCCAATCTCCTGGCTTTCAGGGGGGACCGCACCTATACATATGAGACTCTCGAAGGCGATACGGAATATTCGCTCTATTCTTTCGGCATCACCGAAGACGGTGATTACGCGACAGGCATCATGTTCGGCGATGTGTTCAGGACCCTGCCTCAGCATCAGTCGCAAGCTACCATAGAGGTGAGCTATGACAAATATTTCGATTCGCAGGAGGTGGAGGCCGAATATCCTCAGTTCCCCGGCATTCCGGGAATGGCCCTGGTCCCGAGCATCGTCACCACCAACGATGTGGCAGTAGGATATTATTATACCGCGGCCCATGGCGATATGACCGATACGATGACCTATACGGACGATATCATAATCGACCAGCTTATGTCCATCGGCATGTCGGAGCCTATGCCTTATTGGCTGAACTATGGAGAGTTCACATATCTCGGTGTCGCCTATGACGAGGACGGCAATTTCGGTCCCGTCTTCAGGGCCAAGCATGTCCTTGACGAAGACGGCGTATCCCCTGTCGGCGAATTCGATCCCGACATAATGTCGGCAAGCGTGCAGGCTGTCCCGTATGCATCCGATCTGTATGAACCGGCCGGGCCTGTGAAAACTTATAAGACAATTGATAAACAAGAAACAAACATAGGGCGTATTAAATGAAAAAGATTTTGCCATGCATCCCTTTCTTGGCCGGGATGTTGTCACTTATCCTGTTCCCATCCGCGTGCGTCGATGAACCTCTCGCGGAGGAAAGACTTGTCATCGAAGACCTTTCCGAGATAGTCGCAGATGCGGACGGCGGGGGATATGTCATTTCGTATTCGATTGAAAATTTCGCCTCGAAAGGCTCCGTCCGTGCCGAGAGTCCGGCCGACTGGATCGGCGCCATATATTGCGGCGAATACGGAAAGATCTCTTTCATCGTGGACAAGAACGACAGCAGGCAGACGAGGCAGAGCGCTATCGTCATAGACTATCCTCTGACGGGCGAGAGTTATTCGGTCAATGTGATACAGCCTGCCGACAATGGTACGGGTCCGGTGCTGGCTCTACTGTCTGGGGACAGTCTGTCCGTTCCTGTGCTCGGAGGCAGCTACGATATCGACTATGTGCTTCTGAACGCGCCTGAAGGGGAGACCGTTTCGGCTACTCCTTCGGAATCGTGGATAGGTTCGGTGTCTGTCGGAAAAGAGTCGGTATCTGTCATCGTGGAGCCTAATATTTCACAGGAGCCGCGTTCGGCCGTCCTGAAGATAGAGTACGGCTCGGCCCTGCCTTTGGAAGTGGCCGTAGAGCAGAGTTCCCTTACTTCCGAGAGACTGGACATTTCGATAGACAGCCTCGGAGTGCGCGCTGTAAAGGTGTCGGTAAGGCCTTCGGATCCCATATCCATGACATATGTGACCTGGGTGGATTCGAAGCAGTACATCGACGGCCTGGGCTCGGACTATGACATCTTCATGGACGACCTTGCCCTGATACAGCAATATGCTTCGAGCTACGGCCTGACGATGACCGAGACCATGTGGATGTTCCTCAAACAGGGCAACTGGGACGGAATATACGACAATCTTACGCCGGATTCCGAGTACTATTGTTACGCATACGGAGTGACAGACTCTCTGGAATACCTTACCGTGGTGTGCAAGAAAGACTTCAGGACTTTGGCCATACAGAAAGTGGACTGCACCTTCGATCTTTCGGTGGATGCCGGACACGATTCGGCGACACTGACCGTAACGCCTTCGGACGCCAATGTAGCCTATATGGCCGGTCTGATCGATCCCGATGATTTCTTCGGTGCATACGGGAGTTTTTCCAATGAAAGCATGCAGCTCCTGCTGAACGACATACTCGAAAGTCTCATGTCGCAAGGCATCACCCCGCAGGATTATGTGGAAAACTATACTTTCAAAGGACGGCGCGAGCTACCTCCTTACGAGGATCTCGAACCTGAGACCAAATATATGATATATTGCGTAGGGCTTGACGCCAATGCCGAGATGATAACCGATGCGGCCAATCTCCTCTTCGATACGAACGAGGATCCTACGATACCGCCTCTTACATTCGAGTTCGATGAGACCGATATCCGCGACCGTTCGATAACGGCGACGGTAACTCCTTCGGATACGGTTACTTCGTATTGCTGGAACCTTGTGACCGCAGATATGACCGAGGAAGACATCATAGCCGGAATGCAGGCGGATGCTGACCTGTATATAGGGTTCGGCGTGGTCTCCGATCTTGCGGGCTATGTCGAGATGTATCTTGCGGTCGAAGGGACGAGGACCCGGACTTTCGACAACCTCGTTCCGGATACGGACTATAAGTTTTATGCGGTGCAGCTTTCGTCTTCGGGCGAGTTTTCGCAGCCTATGGTCTTCTCCGGGATTATTACTACGACAGGGTCGGTAGTTGCGGACTGTACGGCGGAAGTGGTATATGGCAACTATTACGACGGTGCCGATCTTGCCGCGATGTACCCTGACACCTTCAAAGGGCGGGAAGGGTATGCCATACTCCCTGCTTATGTGAAGACTGAAGGCAATGCCGTTGAGTACAGATATGCGATGGTGGAAGCCGAATGGGCGGATCCGTCACTGCACAGCGACAACGATGTCATCGAGTATCTGGCGGTTTACGGTTTCAAATTCCCGTACAATTATTTCTTCGTCACATGGGATTTCGAATTTGCCGTCATTTCGGTCGCAATCGACGCCCAGGGCAATTACGGACCGGTATCCCGAAAGACAGACATATTGCATAAGGACGGTGTCTCGGACCCGGATGAGTTTGAATTTTTTTAGATGAATGATGTAGGAAAATGAAAAACAGGATAATTTATTTGATGTTTTTGTCGCTCGGGATTTCTTTGCTTTCATGCGGGAAGGAAGAAGTTTCCGCGCCGTATGTCACCGATACCACGGTGTATTTTACCAGCGAAGCTTCAAGCAAGTCGCTTACAGTCTTCAATGCAGGCGACAAGCCGGTCATCGTATCGGAGTTTGAGGCCGATTGGTGTGCGGTATCCGTCGATGACGATACTGTCGTGATGGAGGTCACGGAAAACAATACGGCGGAGCAAAGAGACCTTTCGTTCACCGTGACATGCGGCCCCGAATCGTTCGATATCACGTTAATCCAGTTTGCACCCGCTCCTGCCGAAGGGTCCTCTCTGCCTCAGGAGGTGTATGTAGGCTGCGGCGCAGGGAGGACTGTGATCGGCTATGTCGAGGCGGACGGCGAAATCACGGTATCGAGCGATGCCGATTGGGTTTCGCCCTATGTGGAGCAGGGGGCGATAATCATGGCGGATGTCGAGGCCAATCCTGATGGAAATTCGCGTGCCTGTGCGGTGACTGTCTATGACGGCGGTGCCGTTTACGCCGTAGTCCATATCATACAGGACGAATATTCGGATCCGCAAGTGTCATATGTCTGCGAATGTTATCCTATGGGACTGGAATATGTGCTGGCCGTCGATGTCGAGTATGTCGTAAACGCATCGGATTACAGGATGCTGGTGCTGTACCCTTCGGGTTTCAATCGTTCGGACAACGAAATCTACGAACGCCTTACGACTGGCGGCGTGGCGGATTATGTGTTCTCGGAAGACGATGAGGACGCTCAGGGCAGAATCGTCTTCGCCGGGTTCGATCTCGGTCAGGAATACCAGGTATGTATTGTTCCCGTAAGCCCTGACGGCAGGTTCGGCGCTCTTGTAAGGGAGACGCACATCGTCGAAGATTCGATTGCGGGCGACGGTACGGAAATGTACAATTCATGGATCGGCGACTGGCGCGTGACCGGAGCCAATTCCGGCAGTGCATGGTGGTACATATCGATAAGCCCGGCGGTAGTCGACGAGATACTGTTCATGCAGGGCTGGGACGGAATATACGGAACTTTCAAGGTGCCGGTATATTTCGACAAAGAAACGGGAGCACTTAGTTTCGAGAGCGTGTATGTCTCATACGCCGCGACAGGCACCGGACGCCCTTGCGAACTGTACTTCATGGCGATGTACGATATGGTTCCTGCCACGGACATGAAGATGGCGGCCGAGGTGGGTTACCAGATGGCAAAGGCCGAATGGAGCGCAAACGGTTCGACGACGATAGCCCCGGTTCCGTTCATGTACCTGGGAGAGTCGGTGACTCCTGGCGGAATGGGGTATGTGGCCCTGTATTCGACCGGTTACGAGGTGGTGTCGGATTATGTCCTCATCCCTCAGTTCCCAATGTCCCTGGTGCGTACGGGGGATCTGACGGTTTCTGCAAAGGACTATGAAAACGATTTTGTTTCACTTAGATAAAAAATTACAAGGATATGAGATCAATAAGGAAAATCTTCATTTCGGTCATGGCTGTCACAGGACTCGTCATGGCCTCCGGCTGTGAGAAACCTGCCGACATCGCCATCGAGAGCGTTTCGGTAGAGCCGGAAACACTTTCGCTCGCCGTAGGGGAGACATACGCACTTTCGGTCTCCGTTTTCCCGGAGGATGCGCAGGAAACGGTTTCGTGGTCGAGCAGCGCTGCGGATGTGGCTTCGGTGGACAACAGCGGAACGGTTACGGCGATGGCTGCCGGCGAGGCGNNTTACTGTTACGGCCGGCGGAAAGTCGGCGGATTGTTCAGTCACCGTATCGGAAAACGGGAATACGGATGAATATCAGGTGAAGGTCTCCATCGAAATACTCGATGTAGGCATGAGGAATGTGGAATTTGAAATTGATATCACTCCGCAGGACGCTACATACATGTGCGGCGTAGTCGAAAAAGCAATCATGGAGATATATCCCACGCCGCTCGATTACATGAAGACCAAACTTGACGAATACCGTGCCCTGGAGGAAGAGGAAGGAATCGAATTTTCGGATTTCTTGAATGCCGGCGTCTTTCATTGGAACATCGGGGAACTGATTCCCGGAATAGATTATGTCGTTTTTGTCGCAGGCGTCGATGATTCTTTCAATGTTACATCGGAAGTGGCCACTGCCGGCTTTACTACTGTCGACCGTCAGGATGACGCGTTGTTCGCTTTCGACCCCCAGATGCTGGACGCTTTGGGAGCGAACATCACCGTTACGCCGTCCGAAGGCATCGAATATTATTACTATACTACTGTGGACCAATCCGTACTCGACTGGAAATTCGGAGGCGTTTCCGACCTTGCTGACGAGCTCTATGCGGAGTTCAAGGCTACGATCGACGAACTTGTCCTGTATATGGAATACACTATCCCTGAAGCGGTCAATTCCATTTGCTGGAGCGGTACGCAGACCTTCCCTGTAAGTAAGATGATTCCGGATACGGACTATTACATGATAGGTACGGGAGTGGATCTGTATACGGCGGCATTCACCACCGATGTTTACTATGAGACATTCCGTTCCCCTAAAGGAGGAGACCTTTCGGATTTCTCGGTAGAGTTCATCCTTGGGGATATCGTCTTCAACCAGATAGAAGTCAACACCGTTCCTTCGGACAACATGGTGAGGTATTATTTCAATATATCTCCGGCGGATGCTACGGAAGAAGAGATCGTAGCTGAACTGAATGCCTTGATAGACGAGTATCTCGAGTATGATATGATTGCCGATGCCAACGGTTTCTATTCGACCTGGTGTTCGGTAGGTCCCGATGTTTTTACTTTTACCAATCTCGACAAGGGCGAGACATCAGTCATCTATGCCTTCGGTATAGACGATGAGGGGGAAATCGCCACGGAACTGATGTACAGCGAGGAATTTACCAACGAATGACCCGATGTGAAATATATAAAAAGAGGGGTCGCAGCGCGGCTCCTCTTTTTTTGTCTTGTTGCCGGATCGTCTCCGGAAGGATTTCATCCTGCCTACCAGCCCAATATGTACGCGAACATTAGCGGTGCGACTATGGTGGCGTCGGACTCTACGATGAAACGCGGAGTGTCCACATCGAGTTTTCCCCAGGTGATCTTCTCGTTAGGGACCGCACCCGAATACGAACCGTATGAGGTGGTGCTGTCTGATATCTGGCAGAAATACTTCCATAGCGGAGTCCCTGTCCAGCCGAGATCCTGTTCCATCATAGGTACGACGCAGATAGGGAAGTCGCCTGCCGTACCGCCGCCTATCTGGTAGAAACCTACTCCCTCTCCTGAGGAGTTGTGTTTGTACCAGTCGGTAAGGAACATCATGGTTTCGATCCCGTTCTTGATGATGTGCGGATCGAGTTCGCCTTTGATGCAGTGTGCGGCGAAGATGTTACCTGTCGTACAGTCTTCCCATGCGGGAACGACGATAGGGATGTTCTTCTCGCATGCGGCAAGCACCCAGCTGTCCTTAGGGTCGATTTCGTAGTACTGTTCAAGTACGCCGCTGCGGAGCAAACGGTACATCACTTCGTAAGGAAGCAGCCTTTCGCCTTTGGCCTGCATGTCTTTCCATACATCGAGCAGATGATGCTCGAGACGGCGGAACGCCTCTTCTTCAGGAATGCATGTGTCTGTCACGCGGTTCATGTGATTGTCGAGGAGCTCTTTCTCCTGTGCCGGTGTCAGATCCCTGTAGCCTGGCACCCTGTAGTAATGCGAGTGCGCCACAAGGTTCATGATGTCTTCCTCCAGGTTGTTGGCCGAGCAGGATACTATCTGGAATTTGTCCTGACGAATCATTTCGGCAAGGGAGATTCCGAGTTCGGCCGTGCTCATAGCACCTGCCATGGCAAGCATCATCTTTCCGCCTTTGTTCATGTGCTCGTCAAAGGCTTTCGCGGCATCCACCAGGGTCGCCGAGTTGAAATGGCGGTAATGGTGGGTGATGAATTGTGAAATAGGTCCTTTTTCCATTTTCTTATAAAATTTTGCTTTTATTTGAACCGCGAAATTAACGAATTTTTCCCTATTTTTGCAACCGTTTGCGTTTAAAAATATGAAAGTACGGGATATTTTGCATTGCAGGAGTCTGCAGGACGCCATCAGGGGAATTGAGACACCGTTTTATTTCTACGACATGGACCTTTTCCGCAGGACTGTGTCTGAACTGGCATCCCTGTCGGCCAGATACGGCATCAGGGTACATTATGCTGTCAAGGCCAATTCTCAGGAGCGCCTTATGAAACATATCGCCTCATTCGGCTTCGGTGCAGACTGTGTGAGCGGCAATGAGGTGACCTATTCGTCCCGCTGCGGCTTCAGGCCGGCTGACATTGTCTTTGCCGGGGTGGGGAAGCCCGACAGGGAAATCATATCGTCTCTCAAGCTTGGCATCGGCACATTCAACTGCGAGTCACTTGAAGAGATTGCGGCGGTGGATTCGCTCGCGGCCTCGCTGGGCCTCAAGGCAAATGTCTCCGTGCGCATCAACCCTGACATAGACGCCCATACGCATAAATATGTGACCACAGGCCTGTACGAAAATAAATTCGGAATTTCCCGCCATGAATTCGAGCCTCTCATTGAACTTCTCGGCAGGTGCCGTTCTCTGAATTTCCACGGACTGCATTTCCACATAGGCTCCCAGATAACGGATGTGGCTGATGTCTACGGCCTTGAATGCCGCAGGGCGGCAGAGATAACTTCGTGGTTCGAGGACCATGGCGTGACAGTGGAGAACATTGACCTCGGAGGAGGACTGGGGGTGGACTATGAAGCCCCGGACGGTGCGCCTGTGCCTGACTTCGCATTGTGGTTCAAGACAATATCAGACAATCTTCCTGTCCGGCCGTGGCAGTCCGTCCATGTGGAGCCCGGCAGGTCGGTTGTGGCCCAATGCGGTACCCTTGTCTCCAGAGTACTGTTCGTCAAGAGCGGGGAGACGAAGACTTTCCTGATACTCGATGCCGGCATGAATGATCTGATACGTCCTGCCCTGTACGGGGCATACCATAAAATCGAGAACCTTTCTTCATGTTTCAGAAAAGGTTTTTCCGAGATGCAGGCTTACGATGTCGTGGGACCTGTATGCGAATCCAGCGATGTCTGGGGGCAGGGAAGGCTGCTGCCGCTGAGCGTCAGGGGAGACCTGATGGCGATAAGGAGCGCCGGAGCATACGGACAGGTGATGGCCAGCAGGTACAACCTCAGGGATTTCGCTCCCGCTGTATTTTCAGACGATCTGGAAAACGCACCGCATTTTATCGATTATTTTAAAAGATTATAACATATGTTCGAAAACTTAGTTGACCGCCTTGAACGTTCGTTCAAGATACTTAAAGGTGAAGGCAAGATCACCGAAATCAATGTAGCCGAAACACTGAAAGACATCAGACGCGCCCTTCTGGATGCCGATGTCAGTTATAAGATAGCGACGCAGTTCTGCGATGACGTGAAGGCCAAGGCGCTTGGACAGAATGTGCTTACGGCTGTGAAGCCGGAGCAGATGATGGTCAAGATTGTCCATGACGAACTGGCCGCCCTGATGGGAAGCGAGTCCAGCGACATCAATGTCAAGGGACAGCCCGGGGTTGTGCTCGTCGCAGGTCTGAACGGTTCCGGAAAGACCACCTTGTGCGGCAAGCTGGCTCTGTATATCAAGAGCAAGAAAGGCATGAAGGTCATGCTCGCCGCCTGCGACACCTTCCGCCCCGCCGCCATCACCCAGCTGGAGGTGGTGGGAGAACAGGTCGGAGTGCCCGTATTCGCCGAGGACGGAGAGAAGAAGCCTGTGAAAGTCGCCAAGGACGCGCTCGCCCAGGCAAGGAAGGAAGGCTTCAGCGTGCTCATAGTCGACACCGCCGGACGGCTGGTCGTAGACAAGGAGCTGATGGACGAGATTTCCACCCTGCACCGTGAGCTCAAGCCCTCCGAGACCCTCTTCGTGGTCGATGCCATGACCGGTCAGGACGCGGTGGAGACCGCCAAGGCCTTCAACGACCGTCTGGACTTCGACGGAGTGGTGCTCACCAAGATGGACGGTGATACCAGAGGCGGTGCCGCCCTTTCGGTCAAGGCCGTTGTCAACAAGCCCATCAAGTTCATCAGTTCCGGCGAGAAGATGGAAGCCCTCGATGTCTTCCATCCTGACCGTATCGCCGACCGTATTCTCGGCATGGGCGATGTGGTCTCCCTGGTGGAGAAAGCCCAGGAGCAGTACGATGAGCAGGAGGCCCGCAAGCTGGCCAAGAAGCTGGCCAAGAACCAGTTCAACCTCTGGGACTTCTATCAGCAGATCCAGCAGATCAAGAAGATGGGCAATATCAAGGACCTGGCCTCCATGATTCCCGGTGTGGGCAAGGCCCTCAAGGACGTGGACATAGACAACAACTCCTTCAAGAGCGTCGAGGCCATCATCCTCTCCATGACTCCCTATGAGAGGGAGAATCCGGCGGTAATCAATGGTTCCCGCCGCCGCAGGATAGCCGAAGGCAGCGGCACTACGATAGCTGATGTCAACCGCCTGCTCAAGCAGTTCGAGGGCACCCGCAAGATCATGAAGAACGTGGCTTCGGGCGGTGTCCGCAATGCGGTAAGGACCGTCAAGGGCATGAGGCGCAGATAGAGATTTTTCAGGACAATATAAAACAGCATCCAATGATTCTTTTAAATGGTAAGGAAACGGCTGCGGCCGTGAAAAAAGAGATAGCCGC
>DEPW01000014.1:5778-9676 GCA_002358965.1 Bacteroidales bacterium UBA3382 | reverse complement strand
GAGCGCTGCTGTCTGGCAAGAAAATGCTTTCCGGCTTCGATGAGGGTGCGTTTAGGTACGAGGCCCACGATTTCGGTGCCTGTGACCCTTATGCCTCTTTCGCGTGCGGCGCGGCACACTTCTTCGAATGCCACATGCAGAGGAGTGGCGTTGATGTCGGTTATGTTCATCGATACCTGTGCGATGCCGTATTCGTCGATGTACCAGCCTATGGCCTTGCATCCTTTCAATGTGCCCGGTTTCATCACCGGGTTGCCGTGTTCGTCTTTGACTATCTTTCCGGTAATAGGGTTGCCTTCGCGCACCGGACGCCCTTTCTCCCTTACATCGAATGCGATTGCGTTGGCCCTTCTTGTCGATGTCGTGTTGAGGTTGAAGTTTACGGCTATGAGGAAATCGCGTGCGCCCACATTAGTAGCTCCGGATACGGCTGTCCTTTCGGTATATTTGCCTGGGCCGAAATCAGGAGCCTTGTCCGGGTCGGACATCTTCTCGGGCAGAGCCTCGTATTCGCCGGCACGGCAGACGGCAAGGTTCTTCCTTTCCGGTTTCATCGCTGCAGCTTCGTAGCAGTAGCAAGGTATTTCGAGCTCTTCGTATATCCTCTTGGCAAGGCCTCTGGCCAATTCGGCGCATTCTTCGAGCGTTATTCCGGCGATAGGGATGAGAGGCAGCACATCCGTAGCCCCCGAACGCGGGTGCGCGCCTTTGTGATGCCTCATGTCTATCAGTTCGCCGGCTTTCTTGACACCGTTGAAGGCGGCTTCGAGTACCTTTTCCGGCGAACCGACGAAAGTCACCACGGTCCTGTTTGTAGCTTCGCCCGGATCTACGTCAAGCACCTTGACGCCTCCGGATTTCTCTATCGATTCCACGATTTTGTTGATGATTGCCATGTCGCGTCCTTCGCTGAAATTAGGAACGCATTCGATAATCCTTTCCATTATTTTTAAGAAATTTATAGTTTTTATATCTATTTTGTCATCAATCGTAAGTAAAAACAGGGAAAACCCTTAAACGCACAAAGATAGCAATTTGTTTTCAATTATGACTCCGGACGACGGGTAAAAAAGGAGGGCGGATGAAATCGTCTCCATCCGCCCTCGGCTGCGTTTTGTGTTATGTTAGTGGCATGTGTGCTTTCGTACTATCTCTTTTCCAGTACGGGACGGCTGTCCAGCAGCGTCGAGTGCGATACGACGGCCTGCGGAGACTCCGGAAGTTTAACCGAAGCCGGAGCATAGTCTTCGGCAGGAGTGACGCCGTCCTCGGTACAGTAAACGAGTTTCCTGAACACGGTGCCGAAGTTGTTTTCGGCATCGTAAGTGACTCCGAGAGCGGTACGGGTCGTATTGTAAGGTATCGCATAATTGCCGTACGGCTCTGTTACGCCGTTGTATATCAGGTTGTCGATGACCAGCTGGTCAGGCCATTCTTCAAGGTCGGTATAGTCACCGTCGTAGATTCCGTAGTAAAATCCCGTTCCTTTTTCGGTATAGGCCCTGACCGGGAGGACGGCATTGCCTGACGCTCCCGCAAAATCTGCCGGATAAAGCTCCTCCAACTCTGCCCCGTCATAATATTTGTCGAAGATGAGTTCGAAGCTGACTTCGCCGACATAGGCTTCCTGCGTAGTGAAGTAAGTCTTGAACAGCCTTGTCGTCGGTGTGTAGGCTTCGCATCCGAACGCGAAGGCCATATAGCGTGTATTCGGTTCGAGGTTTGTCACATTCCCTTCTGGCTTCCCCTGCGTTCGTAATAGGTCGTAGGGAAGAGCGAAGCGATGATGCCCATCAGTTCGTCGTCATCTTCCGACCACATTTCGTTTATTACATCGACCGCTTCCACGAAGAGCAGGTACTGGTCGTCATTGGTAGTGGTGGCCTTCCAGTGCGCTCCGATGGCGGTAATGTCGGTGATGTCTATGGAAATCAAGTTGTCCGAAGGATGCACTTCTTCGGTGGAAAATTCGGCTATCGCCATTTCCGATGTAGGGTTGCAGTCCAGATCCATCGCCACGGCTATCGCGTAGTAGTCGTCGAGTTTGTTCAGTTCCAACAGTTTGGAGTTTTGTCCCGTTGTGAGGATGGCGTTACTATCAGGTTGGCGAAAGCCCCGTCGATTTCCTGCGAGAGTCGGAATGTCAGAGGAACCCCTGTCGTGAATTTGAGCAGGCTGACATCTGTCACATTGTTGCCCTCGTTGTCGATGCCTGCGCAATATACCACATACTGTGTTTGCGGGGCAAGACGCTCGAAAGAGGCTTCCGGAGTGTCTCCTGAGACTTTCCTGTCGGCAAAATCGGGGATGTTTTCGATGATGTAGTCCCAAAAATAGTCGTCGGACGAAAACCTGTCGTATGTCGCCCTGTCGATGATGCCGTAGAGATATTCCGTGCCCTCGGTCTTGGAGCTTATCGAGCAGCGGATTGCGTAGTCGTTCAGTCCGAGGATGTCTATCGAGAAGTCTCCTTCTACGAGCATTTCGTCGCCTTGTATTACGGTAAAATACGCTTTGGCCGCTCCGTAGCTGACTTCGACGAGGGCTTCACGCTGCTTTTCGGTGGTGTTTTGCTCTACCTTGAAGGTAATGATACCTTCGGAAGCCGTGTCGAAATCGCCGACCCAGCTCTCGCCGCTCAACGGCTGCAGGCTCTGCCCTTCGGCTGGGTTTTCAATCGTATAGCTTATGGACGCCTCTCCTCCGATTCCGCTGACATTCACGGTTTCGGTCTCGAAGATGATCCTGGACGGTGCCTTGTCCTCTTTGGAACATCCCGCCGCTACGAGAAGCAGCGGGATGAGAATCAATGTCGTCTTTTTCATTTTTGCCCTCCGGTTAGAATGTGAGCATGAACCTGTATGAGTTTCCGAAGTTCTTGTTGGTGTTTCCTGCACTGAAGAACATGGTGTCGAAAGTGGACACTCCGGCAGGCATGATATCGACATACTCCGAACTTGTGAAATAGTATCCGTATGAGTTCATGGCCGTTCCGTCAGGGATTGAAGACAGGCAGCTGTTGATGGTGCCGTCGAGGTCTTTGTCGCAGTGCTTCAGTGCGTCCATCAGGTATTCGGACGCCTTGTAGTAGTCCAATGAGAAGTTGAGATAGTACAGGGCAAGGCTGTTGTATGATATGGAGACTATGTAGTCGTACTCTTCCTTATGCGAAGGATACTTGCTGTCTTTTTTGGCTGTGTTTACCGCGTTGTTGAGATAGAACAGTGCCGAATCCGGGTCCGTCTCCAGAAGGTAGTGAAACCCGAGCAGTGCGCTGCCGTAAACGGTTATCAGGGAATTTCCCGTTTTCATGCCTTCCTCGAAGATCCTGCGGGATTTCTCTTGCCTTTGCCGGCCTTGCATGTCCATAATCCTCTGCGCGGCATTGATGATCCCTGCGCTGTCGGCCTTCGTTTCCGCTTGCGCCGGATTCGCAAAACACAAAAGACACGATAGGAGGGTAGCCGTTGCTATGGAAAGGAAGGGACGCATTTTATTCTTCCGCTTCTTCTTTCTCTTCCAAAGTGACGAGTACTTTGTCTATGCGCGCTCCGTCCATGTCTGCGACTTCGAAATGAAAGTCTTTCCATTCGACCTGTTCGCCTACGGTCGGGATGTGTTCGAGCTTGTCGAGTATGAGCCCTCCCACGGTGCTGTAATCGGCATCGTTTTCATAGAGCTCTTCCTTTTCGAAATAGCACAGGAAGTCGTACATCGTGCATTGCCCGTCGACGAACCATCCTTCATTGCCTTCGCGTTTGATGATGGTCTGCTCTTCGTGGTCGTCGCTTACGGCTCCGATAAGTCCGTCGAGGATGTCCTTGAGGGTGATGATTCCCTGAAAATCGCCGAACTCGTCGCATACGAAGGCGCGGCTGATCTTCTTGCGCTTCATCTC
>DEPW01000014.1:2613-5755 GCA_002358965.1 Bacteroidales bacterium UBA3382 | reverse complement strand
CTCATGTTTTCATGGAAATATACAGGTTCCCTGACGATGTCCTCCCAGCGGAAATCCCGTTTGTCTATGTTGAAGAACAGGTCTTTGAGCGATACCAGTCCGACGATATGGTCAAGGTCCCTTTTTGCGGCGGGATACATTTCATACATGTTGTCCCTCAATATCGGCAGCACGCCCGAAATGTCTTCATCGGTGTCGACCCATACGACATCGCTTTTGTGTGTCATGAGCGAGTTGATCTTCAGGTCGCCCATGATGAGTACCCTTTCCATGATGTCCTGCTCGACAGGCTGCACTTCACCTTCTTCCGTTCCCTGCTGGATCATCGATTTGATTTCCTCTTCGGTCACCTTTTCGGACGAATCGTGTATGCCTAATATCTTGTAAAAGAGTTTCGTGCTTTTTGAAAGCACCCAGACGAAGGGCGATGCTATGAGCGAAAGCGCGTACATGGGCTTGGCCATGATCTTCGTGACTTTCTCCGATGTGCTCATGCCGATGCGTTTCGGGAGCAGTTCGCCGAATACGAGGGTGAGGTATGTGACGATGATCACTATGAGTGTCTGGGCCAGCCCCGAGGCGACATTCAGCGGTATGTCCCATCTGACGAAGGCTTCGGAAAGCAGCTGGGCTATCTTGTTTCCGGAAAATATACCGGTGAGGATGCCGATGAGGGTGATGCCTATCTGCACCGTAGACAGGAAATTGTCAGGATTGTCGATGAGTTTGAGGGCGGTCCTGGCAGACGAGTTGCCCTTTGTGGCATCTGATGCTATGCTGCTGCGTCTTGATGATATCAGTGCTATTTCGGCCATCGCGAATATGCCGTTGAGAAGGATGAGGCCGAGTATTATGAATATTTCTTCCATGTGTTAACGCCTGTTTTTGTCCTGTCTTCGTTTCTTGATCTTTGCCTGCTGAACCTTCAATACCACGAATAGCACGAGCAGGACGGCGATGACTGCAATGAGAAATGTCCAATTTGTTTCCGTATCCATATACAATTATTAAAAATGATTGCGCAAATATAATGAAAACTTTATGATTATCCACAAAATTGGCAAACATGATTTTGCAGGCGGTAATTGTTTGCGACAACAAACCTCTATGGCTCTTCAGTTTTGTATCAGTCCCCCTCCAAAGCCCCCTGCAAGGCGTATTGGCGTGCCCGTGGCTGCTTGCAAGTCGCCTGCCTGTCGGCGAGGTATCCCCTTTCAGTGGCCTGCCGTCCGCAGATGCCTTGGTTTGGGGACACGCCCCGACTTAATGTAAACTCATTACTATTTACTGATACACAATAGTTTATGATTGTAACAATTTTTTATGGGTGTGGATTCCGAGGGGGTCGGAACCCCCTCTGCGCCACAGCCAAATTTTGGCACACCTGTCGTTAGTTGTTGATTTACAATAAATTGTGGTAATGGAAATTAAGTAGGGGTGTGGATTTGTGCCTTGCAGTCCCGCTTATGCCACCTTGCGCCCCGCTTATGCCACCTTGAACCCCGGCTTCCTTGCACATCCGGCAGGCGGATTCCGTCAGAAACTGAACCCTCTGCCATCCGGTGCTTCTGTGAATGAGATTGATAATCAGTTAATTGCTGAAATATCAAGATGGCTCAGGGTGTCATTTTTCCTACCCTTGTCCATGTCGTGGCATTCCGGTAAAATACTGACAGTTAATTGGTTAGTCATACGAGCGGATGGCAGAGGGTTCAGTTTTGATTCGGTCCGAACGGATAAGCGTGCTTTCGCGGGGGAGGCGAGTGCGCCGCCAGGCCTTGGGGTGAGTACGCCGCAGGCCTTGAAGCGAGTACGCCGGCAGGCCTTGGGGGTAATCTTGCGGATAATCAATTTAAAAGATGTAGTTGAGGCCGAGGGCGATGACATAGTTGCCGTCGCGCCTGTCGAGTGCAAAGCCGATTTCGCCGCTGAGGATGAAGTTGTAGTTCATGGCTATTTTGCCGCCTATGCCGGCGCACATGTGTATGGATTCGGCCTCTTGGCTGTAAAGCAGTGGGTCGTCCGTGGCCTTTTGCTCTTCGAGCCTGTACGGTTGGACTACGGTTCCGGCGTCGAAAAACGGGTTGAGGGCTATGTACCAGTGTTGTTTTATGAAATCGAAACTGATGAGCCTTACGCGCAATTCGGCATTGGCCCAGACATAGCCGTCGCCTAACAGGCGGTTGTAATTGATGCCTCTGAGGGTGTTGCTGCTTCCGAGACCCTCGGAAGAAGGGCGCGAAAGGAAGAGGCTTGAAATGTTTTGTTGCGTATAGAAAGGAGCTTTCCCTGCGAGTGTACCCTGGTAGGCGAGATGGTATGCGAAGACCATCCTGTCTTCCCACAACGGGACATAATGCCTGAAATGGAAGGCTCCTTTCAGGTAATTGAATCCTGTGGAGAAAAAGTCCGGAGAGCCGTACACGATGGCCTCGGCCCAGATTCCCCGTCCTGGCGCCGCCTCGTGGTCGCGCGTGTCATATACGATGCCGCCTTTGAATTCGATGTGCGCACCTCCTCCGGCTTCATCCTGCCCGATCAGCCCAGCATCGATGTAATCGCGGTAAAGGGAGGGGCTTTCGGCATACGGCCTTTGCCTGACTTCACCAATGAAGTATCTGTAAAATGCAGCTCCTGCCGCCCAGCGGAAGTCCTTTGCAAAACCTCCCTGCAGGTCGGCGAACACACGCAGCATCTGGTAGTCGAGATTGTAATAGGCAATGCCCTCTTCTCTGTTTTTGTCCAGATCCCTGCTATACGGCGAGGCGAAACCGTTGAAACCGTAAAAATTGTGCATCCTTTCCGGAATGTATGTCGCGGCAGCAGTGAGACGGAGCCCTTTGATGAGGTGTTCGGAGTCGTAAAAGATATGGAAAAGCCCTGAATGTTTCGTCGAATATGCGGCTTCGACGAAGATCTTGTGCCTGTATTCGGGAAAATCCTTACCGTCTCCGTAGTAATATATGTCGCACATGGCGCCGTACTGGAAACCGAGGTCGGTCTCGTACGCTATTACCGGGCAGGGGTTTATGCTCCAGCCCGTTTTTATTTTCCTGCCGTCCCGGTCCGGTTCGGAAGACCGGTTCCCCGTTGTGTCGGGCATGTTCCCGTCTGCAATTCCGGCCCCTATTGCCGATATGGC
>DEPW01000014.1:1970-2593 GCA_002358965.1 Bacteroidales bacterium UBA3382 | reverse complement strand
ATGGCTGTCAAAATGTATAGGCTGAATGCCAATAATGGCGTCACGGCTTTCTTCATGTCCGATTTTTTAATAACTTCGCATTCCGGATGCCGTTTCAAAGGAACGGCACGGTAAAATTTTGCGCAAAGTTAATATTTAATCGATATGGAAGCTATAGTAAAAACAGATTTTGATTTTGAAGGCTGCCGCGGCAAGTATGTCGGTAAGGTCCGTGATGTGTATGATATTGATGACAAATATCTTGTGATGGTAGTGTCCGACAGGATCTCGGCATTCGATGTGGTGCTTCCGGAAGGCATACCTTACAAGGGACAGGTGCTTAACATGATAGCGGCGAAGTTCCTGGATGCGACTTCGGACATCCTGCCTAACTGGAAGGTGGCTGTTCCGGACCCGATGGTCACAGTCGGCTACAAATGTGAGCCTTTCAAAGTCGAGATGGTCATACGCGGCTATCTTTCAGGCCATGCATGGCGCGAGTACCAGGCGGGCAAGCGCACCATTTGCGGCGTGCCGATGCCTGACGGAATGGTCGAAAACGCAAAGTTCCCCGAGCCGATCATCACTCCTACCTCCAAAGCCGCCGAAGGCCATGACGAAGACATCTCCAAAGAGGAAATCAT
>DEPW01000014.1:1674-1844 GCA_002358965.1 Bacteroidales bacterium UBA3382 | reverse complement strand
ATCCTTGTCGATACCAAATACGAGTTCGGCAAGATCGACGGGAAGATATATCTCATGGACGAGATTCACACTCCTGATTCGTCGCGTTACTTCTATGCCGAAGGGTACGAACAGAGGCTCGCCGCAGGGCAGAGGCAACGCCAGCTTTCCAAGGAATTTGTCCGCGAATG
>DEPW01000014.1:0-1667 GCA_002358965.1 Bacteroidales bacterium UBA3382 | reverse complement strand
CTGATGGCCAACGGTTTCCAGGGACAGGCAGGGCAGAAGGTGCCGGAGATGACTCCTGAAGTAGTGGCAGGAATTACCGACCGCTACATAGAGCTGTACGAGCATATCACAGGCGAACGGTTCCAACGCGCCGAAGCCTCCCTGACCAAAGATCAGATACTCGACCGCATCTGTCGCAATGTATCCGCTTGCCTTAAAGACTTGAGATAGTCGGAAAGCCGTAATACGGATTATGAAACGGACGACAGATGGACTGAGGAAGATCTGTACGAATTCGTCGCTCTTGCCGACGACTTTTACAGGGATACGGATTTTCATGCATTCTTCGAAGACCATGCAGGACTGTATGCTGCCGGCGAAGAGCTCGTGAACAGTTTTGCCGAAGTGGATAGGATTCGGCAATAAGGCTGATGGACGGCTTCTATGCCGACCGTGAAAGATATAGGTATTTCGAAGACTATATGCCGGTGGAAGGCATCCTGCATGGGGACAGATACAGGGATTATTCCCCGGAGGATATGGACAGGATTTATGCGGCGAAGGAAGCCTTGCCGGAAAGTCATTATTTTACCGAATTGAACGGTACGGACAATCTCGCTCAGGTCTTCACGCGTTTCCGTTTTACCGAAAGCGGCAATGTGGCGATGTCGGAAAGGATGATCGCGGCTTTGAAGAAACAGGGTTTTCTGGAAAAGAAATTTTATTAACTTTGCCTGAAATGATTAAAATACGATATCATTATGAGGAAAATTTTCATCTTATTGTCTTTGGCTTTAGTACTTCCTGTCATGTCATGTAAAGAAAACGCCCCTGCTTCGGGGGATGTCCAGGGTGCTTACGAAAACCCTGTTGTCGAAGCGATCATGGAAAGGCGCAGTGTGCGCAAGTATCAGGACCGTCCTGTAGAGCGCGACCTGCTCATGCGTATAGCCGAGTGCGGCATCAATGCGCCTAATGCGATGAATGCCCAGCAATGGGAAGTGCGCATAGTCGACAACAAGGAATGGATCCAGGGTATGAGCGATGTGCAGCTTTCGCTTATGGATTCTTCGCAGGTCGCTACCCTTAAGGCAGACCCGTCGTTCCGCAATGCATTCCGTAACGGTACGGCATTGTTCGTCGTTGCCGTCAAGCCGAGTCCTATGACCTTGATAGATGCCGGCCTTATGGGTGAGAACATCATGCTTGCTGCCCATTCTTTCGGTCTGGGCACTTGCTGTCTCGGTTCGTCGGCACGGGCTCTGAACGCCCCGGAAGCCTCCGAATACCTCAAGGCGCTGCAGTTCGGCGAAGGTTACGAGGTCCAGTATGTCATTGCTGTGGGCTATCCTGACGAGCAGCCTCAGGCTAAACCGCGCAACAAAGATGTAATCAGATTCATCTGATGAGCCATTTTGTCATTGCGCTTTTAATGACGATGATAGCCGGCCTGTCTACTCTGATAGGCTGGCTGATTTCGATTATGCCTATCGCTTCCGGCGGGCGGGGCGAAGGGAGCAGGAAGAAATTTCTGGCCTTTTCGTTAGGTCTGTCGGCGGGAGTGATGGTGTACATATCCTTTATGGAGCTTATGCCTTCGGCCTTGGAGCTCATATCATCTCTTTATGGAGACGGCTCCAAGACCTCCGAAATCATCGTGGCGGTAGCGTTTTTCGGAGGCGTCGGCC
>DEPW01000062.1 GCA_002358965.1 Bacteroidales bacterium UBA3382 | reverse complement strand
CCGCAGTGGACTATGCGCTTACGGGCGAATTTTCGAAAAACCGTGGCAGGATTCCATGGCCTACCGAGTCCCATGCCGTGATCGAAAGTTTCGGCCAGCACTATCATCCGGTATTCAAGGGTGTGAAGATGCCGTACAATTACGGAGTAAACATAGTTACTGATCCCGATGCCGTAGTACGGTGCGTCTTCGATGGCGTGGTCAAACAGATAGTCGTAATGCCTGGCTACAACCAGTGCGTGCTGGTACAGCACGGGGAATACTTCACCTTCTATTGCAAGTTGGGGTCCGTTTCGGTCAAGTCCGGCCAGGAAATCAAGGCCGGCGATACGATAGGCACGGTAGACACTATCAATGGCGAGACCGTCTTCCATTTCCAGGTATGGAAAGGGCAGACCCCTCAGAATCCGGAATCCTGGTTCAGATAGCCCTCCTAAAGGCTTCCTCCTCCGATGAACTCCCTCATGATTGATGTCGGCGGTATCGCCGCTATCTCTTCGGGAGAGAGGGCGATAGTGTAATCGAGGAACTTCAACAGCCGCACGGCTTCCGTATAGGCTTCCGATTTCGGGGATATCCTCCTGAGCAGCGGCGATGCATGGTATTTAAGCACGGGAAGTTCGAAAATGAGGGCGGAATTGAACATCGCATCGGCGTTTTCCTGGAAAGGAAAGATGTTTTTGGTTTCCCCCGAACGCACGCTCGGCCAGCGCAATATGGTACTTTCAGGGTCGACGCCCCGGGTACGGTTGTCCCTTACGATCCTGCGGAGCAGGCGGTTGTCCGAAGTGGAGATATTGTTGTTTTCGTCCAGCGACAAAGATGTCAGCGCCGAGGCGTATACCTTGAAGATCCTTTGCGTATCCACTTCGGCCGTCATTTCCGGATTCAGCGCATGGATTCCTTCGATGATCAGGATGTCGTCCTCTTTCATCCTCAGCCGGTCGCCGCGGTATTCCCTTTTTCCTTCGGAAAAATCGAATCGTGGCATCTCGATTTCCTTCCCTTCGAGCAGATCGTTCAGGTTCGAGTTTAACAGCTTCAGATCCATCGCTTTCAGGGATTCGAAATCGTAGTTCCCGTTTTCGTCTTTCGGCGTAAGTTCCCTGTTTACGAAATAATTGTCGAGTTCGATGACGACAGGGTTGAGCCCCAGCACCTTGCACTGCAGGGCGATCCTTTTCGAAGTAGTAGTCTTGGCGCTGCTTGATGGTCCGGCTATCGCCACTATCCTGATTTTGTCCCGTCGGGAAAATATCATATCGGCAATCGAGGCGTATTTGCGTTCGTGAAGTGCCTCCGATATGTTGATGAGCTCTCTGGCCTTGCCGTCTATGATGCATTTGTTCAGCGAGCCTACGCTGGATACTCCCATTATGTGGCACCAGTCGGAATGCTCCTTGAGTACAGAGTAAAGCTTGTTCTGGAGATTGAACGAAGTGAGCCTTTCGGGATTGTTGATCGAGGGCCATCTGACACAGAAGCCCTCTCCGAAGCGGTAGATGTCGTATATGTCCAGTGTTCCTGACGAAGGGGCGAGCGGCCCGTAAAATGTATCCTGCCATCCGTCGAAAGTATAGATGGAGGTGGTAAAACGCCCCAGGCTTTCGATGAGTTCGGCCTTCTGCGGCTGTCCGTTCCTGCGGAAGACTGCAGCGGCGGCCTCGGCATCGATTTTCCCTTTTACAAACGGGATATCGGCTCCGATGAGTTCGTCTGTCCGTTTTCGCAGGGCCTTGATCTGCTCGTCGGTGATCTTTACCTGTACGGGTTTTTCTCCCGAATTGTCATCCGGCTCGCGTATTTCGGCGTAAAGCCCGTTCGGAAGCGAATAATCGTAAGTGAGACATTTTCCCGGGAAGATTTCCGATGCCGCCTTCTGTATGACGAAGCATACCGATCTCATATAGGTGCGCCTTCCGTCAGGATGGGAGCGGTCGATGAAACGGATGCTGCACGGAGAGTACAGCCTCCTGTCAAGCTCTTTGAGAAGATTGTTTTCGAGCGCCGCTATTATTGGAAAACTGCACTTGCATCCTGTCGCAGCGAGCAGTTCGAAGATCTTCGTGCCTTCTTCGACCTGATAGTGCCTGTTGTCGTTTTCACAAAAGATGTCCAGTTTCATGTCTTTATGCGTTTAATGCCTCTTTGAGGTAAGGGCCGGTTACCGACGAAGGATTGTCCGCAATGTCTTCCGGCCTTCCTTCCGCGACTATCCGCCCTCCTGCGTCTCCCCCCTGCGGACCCATGTCGAATATGTAGTCCACCGATTTGAGGACATCGAGGTTGTGTTCAATGATTATTACGGTATTCCCTTGGTCTACGAGTTTCTGTAAGACCGAAAGAAGTATCTTTATGTCTTCGAAGTGCAGACCCGTGGTCGGTTCGTCGAGTATGTACAGGGTGTTTCCGGTGGCCCTCCTCGAAAATTCCGCAGCGAGTTTTACCCTTTGGCTTTCACCACCGCTGAGCGTCACGGACGGTTGTCCCAACCGTATGTATCCGAGTCCTACATCGCAGAGCGCCTGCAGCTTTGGCGCTATCGACGGAATGCTTTTGAAAAACTCGCAGGCTTCCTCGACCGACATTTCCAGCACATCGTTGATGTTTTTCCCCTTGTACTTGACGGCCAAAGTGTCCGGATTGTACCTTTTGCCTCCGCATTGAGGGCAGGTCACATTGACCGAAGGGAGGAAATTCATTTCGATTACTTTGATTCCAGCCCCTTTGCACTGTTCGCATCGGCCGCCGCTTACATTGAAGGAAAACCGTCCTGCCTTGAAGCCTCTTATCTTGGCATCCGGAGTCTCCTCGAACAGCTTGCGTATGTCGTTGAACACATCCGTATATGTCGCCGGATTGCTGCGGGCCGTGCGTCCTATCGGACTTTGGTCTATTTCCACGAGCTTGTCGATGTTTTCAATCCCTGTGATTTCGCCGTATGGCAGCGGGACGGAACCGGAACGGTAAAATCTGTTGCTGAGTATGGGCATCAGGGTTTCCGTTATCAGCGTGGATTTGCCGCTGCCGCTTACCCCGCTTATTCCCACAAAACACCCGAGCGGTATCGAGATGTCCACATCCTTGAGATTGTTGCCTTTTGCCCCTTTCAGTGTCAGCGAACAGCCGTTCCCGAACCTCCTCCTTTCAGGTACGGATATGCTGTCCAGCCCGTTGAGATAGTCGAGGGTAGGGGTGCGGATGCCCTTTATGCCCGAAACAGGCCCGTTGTATAGCACCTTTCCTCCATATTCTCCCGCCCCGGGACCCATGTCTATGAGCCAGTCGGCGCTTTCCATCATTTCGCGGTCATGTTCGACTACCATTACCGAGTTGCCCTCATCGCGTAACTTTTTGAGCGAATCGATCAGTTTGCGGTTGTCCCTGCAATGAAGTCCTATGCTCGGCTCATCGAGTATGTACAGTACATTCACCAGTTTGGAGCCTATCTGGGTCGCCAGCCTGATGCGTTGGCTTTCGCCTCCGGACAGAGAGGCGGCAGGTCTCGAAAGGGTAAGGTATTCCAGCCCGACATCCATGAGGAATCCCACCCTGTCGTTGAGCTCTTTAAGGATGTCCCTGGAGATGGCCGCCTGCTTTGGCGTGAGCTTTTCCGGGAGCGAGAGGAGCCATCGCTGAAGAGCGGAGATTTCCATATCCGATACTTCGCAGATGTTCTTCCCGTCGATCTTGAACAGCAGGCTTTCCTCGTTAAGCCTTTTCCCGTGGCATACGGGACATTCGACGGTTTCGACGATGTCATCCATCACCCCCTTGAATGTGACCATCTCGGAATTCGCCCCGCTCCCTATCCTGAACAGTTCGTCCGAACCGTATATGAGTGCGGACAGTGCGTCCTGAGGTATTTCCTCAATGGGGTCGAACAGTGAAAACCCGTATTTGTTGGCTATCGAGCGGATGATGTCGAATTTCTTGTTTTCGCGGATCTTTCCGAGCGGTATTATCCCTCCGTCGGCGATTGATTTGCCCTTGTCGGGGATTATGCTGTCGATCTGTACATTGCGTATCCTTCCGAGCCCTTTGCAATGCGGGCAGTATCCTCTCGGGGAATTGAATGAAAATGTGTGAGGGGCCGGTTCCGGCAGCGATATGCCGCTGTCCGGGCAGACCAGGTGTTTGGAAAAATACTGCATTTTCCCGTCTTCGGGGTCCATGACGGCGAGTTCGCCTTTCCCCTGTGCGAGGGCGGTCATTACCGAGTCCCGTATGCGTTTTTCATCTTCGTCTTTAGGCTTCAGCTTGTCGATGACCAGTTCGATGAAGTGCGGTTTGTACCGGTCCAGCGAGCTCACTTCTTCGAGAAGCCGGATTTCCCCGTCTATGCGCACCTCGTTGAATCCTTTCTTCTTCAATGAAACGAGCAGTTCCCTGTAATGTCCTTTCCTCCCTTTGACCAGGGGGGCGAAAAGGATGCACTTGCGGCCCCTGAACCTTTCGATGATCAGCGATACTATCTGCGTGTCGCTGTATTTCACCATCTTCTTGCCCGTTGCAGGGGAATAGGCTTCGGAGGCTTTTGCGTAAAGGAGTCTCAGGAAATCGTAAATCTCCGTAGTGGTGCCGACCGTCGAGCGCGGATTGTTGCCGGTAGTCTTCTGTTCGATGGCGATTATCGGGCTGAGGCCCTCTATGTTTTCGACATCGGGCTTTTCCAATATGCCCATGAACTGTTTGGCGTATACTGAGAGCGTATCCATATATCTCCTCTGTCCTTCGGCGAAAATCGTGTCGAAGGCCAGGGAGGATTTGCCGCTGCCGCTCAGCCCTGTGACTACGACGAGGCTGTCCCTCGGTATTTCCAGAGAGATGTTCTTCAGGTTGTGGGCCTTTGCTCCGGTTATCTTGATCGAATCGTCCAATGCGCGTGGGTTTTAACAGGGCTGCAGGAAAGGGTTCTTGAGCCTTTCGTCGCCTATCGTGGTAGGATAGCCGTGTCCGGGAAGCACTTCCACATTGTCGCCCAGCGGAAGTATCTTGGTCATGATGCTTTTCATCAGCGCGTCATAGTCCCCCGAAGGGTGGTCCGTCCGGCCTATGCTCCCTGCAAAAAGCGTGTCGCCCGATATCAGGAAATTGCCTTCTTTGCTGTAAAAGCATACGCCCCCTTTTGTGTGTCCCGGAGTGGCGATTACTTCCAGGACCGAATTTCCGAAACTTACCCTGTCCCCGTCATGTATGTCGACAGTCTTTTCAGGCAGCTTCGGGGCGGTATATCCCATCATCTCGCAGAATCTCGCCACTATTGCCTGCTGCTCTTTGTCGTCAGGATTGAGATATGTGCCGATTCCCCACCTGGCGGTTACGAAATCCAGTCCGAGCACATGGTCGAAATGCATGTGCGTCAGCAATATCTTGACAGGTTTAAGGGAGTTGTCGGTTATGAATTGTTCGAGGCGCTTCTTTTCAGTGTCGCTGTAGCAGCCTGGATCGACTATCACCGCTTCTTTCGTTTCGTCCCACAGGACCATCGTGCATTCGCGCAGGTCGTTGAAGTAAAATCTCTTTATCTCGATCATATATCCCTCCAAATAAAATCTCCATCGCAATTTGTCCGGCAAGTTACAATAAAAACGGGAAAACCGTAAAGTTTTGTCATCATAATTTTCATATCTTTGTATTTGTTAAAACCGTTTGTCATGCATATAGCAGTCGCAGGAAACATCGGGAGCGGCAAGACGACGCTGACCCGGATGCTTTCGCAGCATTATGGCTGGAAGGCGAAATACGAGAGTGTCGAGTACAATCCGTATCTGGCGGATTTTTACGAAGATATGGAGCGATGGTCTTTCAATCTGCAGATATATTTTCTGAACAAGAGGTTCAAGGATGTCGTAGAGATACTTTCGAGCGACGAATATGTGATACAGGACCGTACCATATACGAGGATGCGAGGATCTTCGCGCCCAACCTCCATGCCATGGGGCTGATGACTACAAGGGATTTTGAAAACTATTCGGATCTCTTCGAGCTGATGATGTCGCTCGTGCGTCCGCCGGATCTGCTGATATACCTGCGCTCTTCGATTGCCAATCTCGTAGCGAATATCCAAAAGAGAGGCAGGGAGTACGAAAACAGCATACGCATCGATTATCTCAAAGGACTTAACGACCGCTATGAAGAGTGGATCGGGGGGTACGACAAGGACAAACTCCTGATAGTCGATACGGACACCCTGAAATTCGAGGATTTGCCGAAGGATTTCGAAAATATCATCGACCGGATCGATGCGCGTTTGAACGGGCTATTCTGACGAGCGATATCACCCCGCAAAGTATCATCGTGAGAGCCTGCGCTTCATGCGAGAGTGTGGCGAAAGCCAGTCCTTCGTTGTATTCGATGCCGTAAATCGAAGTAAGCGCCAGCGATACGAGTATGTGGAAGGAGCCGAAGCCTCCGGGTACGGGTATGGCCCATGCTATGCTTCCGACAAGCATCAGGAACATTGCATCCGTCGCGTTCAAGGCTCCCAGTTTCGGCAGCGACAGCATCGTAAGGTAGCTCATCAGCCAGTAGATGAACCAAATGGCTGCCGTATAGAGCAGGAATTTCCATTTTCCTTTCATCCTGAATGCGGCGGTGAACCCTTGGAGCGCTCCTTTTACGATGGAGCATATCTTCCCCGATACCTTGCAGCTGCTGCGCGTCCGGTATACTGCCAGGGCTGCTGCCGCAATGAGGATTGCGCTTGCCGCCACGATCCACCACAGGCTGAAAGAGAGCGATTCGCCGAGAGGGTCCCACAGCTGTTCCGTGGCAAAATCCCCGAAGTCTTTCCATTTGATCATAAGGAACGACGCAAGTATCACCAGGAGTGTGAGCATGTCCCAGCTCCTTTCGAGCACTACGGTGCCGAGTACGCGGTCATAGCTCAGCTTGCCGGTGGCGGATATCACTCCGCATCTTACGAACTCTCCTGCGCGCGGAAAGGCGAAATTGGATATGTTCCCGATATTGATGCCGTCGAATGTCTTTCCGAAACCGATGCCATTGTCGAGAGGTTTCATGATTTCGCGCCATCTTGCCGCGCGCAGGAAGAATGCGGCAGTGCTCGCGAACATGGCCAGGACGATGAGTCCGAAGCGGCATTCTTTCAGTCCCTGGAGGAACTCCTCCCACTTTACCGAGCGGAACGACAGATACAGCAACAGTGCGGCAATGGCGAAGGAAACCAGCCATTTCAGCGCCTTTGTAAGTCTGTCTTTCCTCTTCTTGTCCATGTCAGTCGGTCTGAAAGACTGCAAAGGTAACAATTACGGGACAAATTAATCGCATCGGGCAGGAAAATCCGAATAAAAACCCTATTTTTGGACTTTAAAGCAATCGGTATGAAGCGGATTTTAGGAATGGGCAACGCCCTTACGGACATCCTGGCCCTGTTGCCGGATGATGAACTTCTGGTAAGATTCCATTTGCCCAAGGGCAGCATGCAGCATGTCGACCAGGCTACCGGAGACAAGATCTGGCAGACCCTCAGGACTATGGGCGTGCAGTATGTTGCCGGAGGCTCGGCGGCGAACACCATTACCGGTACGGCCATTTTCGGGATGCCTTCGGGTTTCATAGGCAAGGTAGGGGACGACGAGCTGGGGCATCTGTTCAAATCCGACCAGGAGCAGTATGGCATAGCTTCGAACCTCTTCATCGGAAAGCATGCTTCCGGACGGGCGATGGTGTTCATCACCGCGCCTAATGCCGAGCGTACATTTGCGGTCTATCTCGGGGCCGCCCTGGAACTCGTCCCGGAAGAGCTGGACATCGAAATGTTCCGCGGATATGATTATTTCCATATCGAAGGCTATCTCGTTCAGAACCAGTTCCTCATCCGCCGTGCGGTCGAGCTGGCCAAACAGGCCGGCCTTACGGTCTCGATAGACATGGCCTCTTACAATGTGGTCGAGTCCAACAAGGCTTTCCTGCATGATATTGTCGACAACTATGTAGACATCATTTTTGCCAACGAGACCGAAGCCAAGGCCTTTACCGGCCTCGAACCCGAGGAGGCCCTCGAGGAGATGGCCCGTTTTTCCGACATAGCAGTTGTCAAGGTCGGAAAGGACGGTTCGATGGTGCGCAGCGGCAGTGAGTGCCACTTCATAGAGGCATGGCCGGCAAATACAATCGATGCCACCGGTGCAGGAGACACCTACGCTGCAGGATTCCTCTATGCCCACTCTCTCGGTCTCCCGTTGAAGGCTTGCGGGGAGATAGGTTCGATCATCGCCGCGAAGGTCGTCGAAGTGGTGGGGACGAAGATAGATATACCCCGCTGGAAGGCGGCAAAGCAGGAAATACGCGAAAGGATTGCCGAATACTCCTCCCGTACCGAATAGAGTCTTCGTGCGCCTCGCAGCCTCGGCGGATACAAAAAAAAGAGGCCGGCGCGACGGCCGGCCTCATGTTGTGTCTGTCCAGTCCTACTGCATGTAAGGATAGTTTGCCGTGCTGTTGAAGTCGCACTTGATGACATTGTTGACAATGTAACCGCCTGCTTCTTCCCTGGTGATGTAGATCAGCACATGTGCGTTCTCAGGCTCTTTGTTCACGAGAGATCTTGAAGTGAACGACCAGGTGAAGTTCTCTGTGCTCTGCGCTCCGGCGCTTACGGTCTTTCCGTAGATGTCGGCCGTGTGTCCGATAGCCCTGATGACATTGACATGGTTGTTGATGTCCCACTGCTGTGCTTCAGGATATGCATTCTGGTACGCCTCGATGTTGTCTTCAAGCAGCCAGCAGTTGACTTTGTAGTTTCCTGCCTCGGAGATGGCGATGTTTGCATCGACTATGAGCGTCCCGTTCTCTTCGTAGAACGAAGCTGCAGCTCCTGCTGTGCAAGGATATGCGGCGTTTGCGGCGTCTGTCGTCTGGCTGATATAGCTTGCGGCTGCGGCTACAGTACCCATGGCGCCTTCGCAGGTGTATTTCGCATCAAAGTTCCAGCGAATGTAAGGAACGGAGCCAGTGTATGAGATTGCACTTGCAACCAGGTTTAATATCTGTGCATTGGTCATGCTGTCGTTAATGTGGCACTCTGCAGCATAACCTGTATCCCAGCCGCTCTGTTCGAGGGATTTGAAGCCGGCCTTCATCATCGAGCAAGGGCCGCACCATGTACCTGTTATTTCGATCGCAAGGGACCTTCCGTAGAAATCCCATGCGGCAGGGGCGCTGTTTTCGGCCACCATTGCATTGACTGTAACAGTATTCGATGTTGCGTCGTCCTTCGTTGCGTAGAAGCTGTATATGCCAGGTTCCGTAGTCGAGAATATGTTTCCTTCGAGGGCTGTAGGCTGTTCGCCTGCCAGGTAGAATGTACATTCGGCTGTGATGTCCTTGCCGTTCTGGCTGACGCTGAATGTTACCACATCGATGCCGTTTGCCGATATGGTTTCCTTGTCGGCGGTAAGGGTCAGGCCGCTCAATGCGGTTATGGTCGTGTCTTTAGAGCGTACGCCGTTGTAGATTGCAAAGAATCTGTAGTCGCCCGGAATGTCGGTGCCGAAAGACTTGCTGATGACTTCCTGGTTGCTCGATGTGAAGACTTGTGCGTCGGCTGTCACATCGGTTTCGCCTGACAGCACTGTAAAGTAGACTGAATCGGCGCCGTCGGCGTTTATGGTAGCCGAGCTTGGGATGAGGTTGACCTCGCTTCCGGAACCGTTGCCCGAAGGCTCGCAAGATGCAAACATCGCTATCGCGAGGATTGCTGTGATAATGTAACTGTAAATCTTCATATTGTTTGTTGTTTGAATAAGTTTTTCATTGATGTCAGAATGCCGAAATTAGCGACAGGTTGAAGCCCGTATATGCAGGGGTCAGGCGGCATACGCCTCCCGAGCAGATGTAGCCTTCGCGTGTACGGCCGTAGCTCAGCTGCACCCTTGTGCGGCCTTTCGAGTAGCTGAAGCCGAAGTTGTAATAGTGTATCTTGGTCTGGTCGATATTGTACATGTCGCTTGCGTAGAAGCTCCAGTTAGGCGCGAAGTTGTATTCGAACAGAGCCGCAACCCAGTCTCCCTCGTTGAACTCTTCCCGGTATTCCTTGCTCGGAGCATAGAGATACTGGAGTTCCAGCCTGAAGGAGTTGTAGGTATCTATCTTGTAGGTCATGTCGTACACGAAGGTGTGGGACTGGGCCGGAGTCGTTCCTGCAAGCAGGTGCGAGTTGTTTTTCTGCCAGGTGTAGAGGAAGGCGGTCTTGAGTTTCCTGTTCCACTGCCTCTCCACATCGAAGTTGAGATCCTGCCACAGCAGCTGGCTCTTCACCCCGTTGCCCGACAATGTATAGAATGTCGAGAAATTCAGATGGAAGGCCCATTTCTTGCGCCTGTCGTTAGGGCTTCGCATGGTATAGAATGCGTCGAACTGTCCTCCTATTTCACCGCACGGGCTGACAGCCCCGTTCTCGCCGTAAGCCATGGTGAGAGGGTCCGCTACGAGGTACGGGTGAAGGTTTGCCAGCATGTAGGTGTACTGCCTTGTAAGCGACGGGATGAAGTTGAGCGTGTTGCCGATACCGTACTGGAACGGAGTGTTGCCCGCGCCGTATGTCAGGAAGGTGCTCATGTCCTCTAACCTGCGGAAAGTACCGAGCAGGGCGAGGCCGTGGCCGTTGTAACCGGCTTCCACGAGGATGGCGTTGCCGGGTTTCCTTATATAGTACTGGGTCATGGTTTCCGGATCGAAATTCATGTTGCCGTTGAAATCGTCGCTCTTGCTGACATACTCTCCCGACAGATGGAAGCCTCCGTATTCGAAGTTGAGCCTTCCCGAGTACAGGTTGACATTGGTGCTGTTGTCACCGATGGTCTGAAGGAAGGTGTCGCTCATGCCTCCTCTTGTCTGGTATCTGCTGACATAGCTTCCTTCCAGAGAGAGCATCCAGTCGTATGCGCTGAGCATGTCGTTGAGCGACAGCGAGAGATCGGCCCCCCTTACCCACGAGTCGGCGTAGGTATCGTACAGTCTCGGGCGGCCGTAGAGACCTTTGACCTGTACGTAATTGTTGAAGTTGTATGAAGCAAATACGCCCTCGATTGAGTTGTTGAAGCCAAGCGCGCGGTCTTCATAGCTCCTGAAGGCAAGTCCGCTTCCGAACTGCTCGTATATGTCGCCGACATGGACGGTGAAGTTGTTGTCCTGCCATCTGACATATTTGTTTGCGAGGAAGAACTTCTTGCCTTGTCCGTATGTCCCCATGTCGAATCCGTCCAATATCGGGAAATACCCCTCGAACTGTGCGCCTACCGACAGACGGCCTCTGGTGTAATCCAGTTTGAGATAGTTGTTGGATCCGAAACGGCCTTCCTGAGGATCTGTCCCCAGGCCCTTGTCGTACATGTAATATATGGTGTTCGTTTCGAAGCTTCCAGTAAAATTGCCTTTCGGCTTCTGCTCGTCATCCTGCGCGAAAGCGGAGGATCCGGCCATGGCTGCCGCCAGTACCAATAGTAAGACTCTTTTCATTATTCGGCTATTTCCTTGATTTTTTCAAATATCTCGACCTCGCTTCCAGGCGTGTATCCCGAATGCGAGTATACGATGTTTCCTTCAGCGTCGATTACGAAAGTCTGAGGGGTCAGCGACACGTTCATCGCCCTTTTGAGGTCCTGGTTGACATCGTAAAGGCAGACGAACTCCCATTCGCTCGACATGGCCTTTGCCCTTGATGAGCTTCTGGCGTCGTCGATGGATACGGCTACGATTTCGAAATCGGCCTCGTCGAGCCAGTCATAATACATGTCGTTCATGGCGTTGAGTTCCATGATGCATGGTTTGCAGGTTATCGCCCAGAACGAAACTATCATCGGTTTGCCGATCAGTTCCTTTGTCATGAATTCCTTTCCGCTCCTGTCTTCCACGCTTACATTCGGGAAGTCCTGTGCGGATGCGGTTATGAACGCCATTATGGCTGCGAGTGTCAATAAAATCTTTTTCATATCTCAATCAATTGTTTTATGCGGTTTGACATGTGTTTGCTATTGTTTGTCGTAAAATGCCTTCTTTCCGTTGTCGAGGAACTCTACGAATGCGTCTATGTCCAGATCGTAGCTCCTGTTCGGTACGAGTTCGTTGCCCTCAAGGTCGACAATCAGATAATATGGCTGTGCATTGATGCCGTAGCGGTCGTTGGCTATGTGGGAGTTGATTTTCCCGAGGGACTTGAATACCTTTCCGGATTCGGTAGTCACCCATTCGCTCTCGTCGAGTACCGTCTTGTCGTCCATGTACAGGGCGACGATCACGAAATCGTTCCTGAGCCTTTCGAGTATCCTCTGGTCGGCAAGCACCCTTTCCTCCATTGCGCGGCAGTTCACGCATGCGTGGCCGGTGAAATCGATGAAGACGGGCTTGTTGACCTCTTTGGCGTATGCGAGTGCGTCCTCATAGTCGAAGAAGCCTTCGAGATGGTGAGGCAGGTGCAGGAAGTCGGCATATTTGCGTCCTTCCATGTTGTTGACGGTTGCTGCCTGTACGGATGAGCCTCCCGAAGTCACCACATAGTCCTGTGTCGCCATAGGCGGTATGTATCCTGAAAGCGCTTTGAGAGGCGCGCCCCACATTCCCGGAATCATGTATACCACGAAGGTGAACACGATGATTGCCAGCAGGAGCCTGAAGGTGGATATGTGTTCTACCGGGGAGTCGTATTTGAAACGGAGCTTTCCGAGCAGGTAGAAGCCCAGCAGGGTGAAGATCACTATCCACAGTGCAAGGTTGATTTCCCTGTCGAGTATGCCCCAGTGGTATGCCTGGTCCGCGATGCTGAGGAATTTCAGACCGAGCGCAAGCTCTATGAAGCCGAGCACCACTTTGACCGAATTGAGCCAGCCTCCGCTCTTAGGCAGCTTCTTCAATACCGACGGGAAGAATGCGAACAGCGTGAACGGAAGCGCGAACGCTATCGAGAATGCCAGCATGGTGATGATAGGGTCCCAGAACTGTCCTCCCTGTACGGATTCGATGAGCACGGTGCCGACGATCGGTCCGGTGCAGGAGAAGGATACGAGGACAAGGGTCAGAGCCATGAAGAATACTCCTCCCAGGCCTTTCTTGTTCGCTCCCTGGTCGCTCTTGTTCACCAGCCTGCTCGGCATCGTGATTTCGAACGCTCCGAAGAACGAGGCTGCGAATGTCATGAATACCAGGAAGAAGATGATGTTAGGCAACCAGTTGGTCGCGAGCCAGTTGAATATGTCGGCAGTGACTGTCTCCCCGCCGATTATCCTTGTGATGAGGATGATCGCCGCGATAGGCACGGTGTAAAGCAATACTATGAACAGGCCGTACATTGCGGCGCGGAATCTTCCGAGTCTCTTGTTTTCGGAACCTTTGATGAAGAATGAAACCGTCATTGGCACCATCGGGAATACGCAAGGGGTCACGAGCATGGCGAAGCCCCAGACTATGGCCGAAAGGATGCTGCTCCAAAGGCTCGAACGCTTTTTCGTGCTTGCGGCCGGTGTGTCGTCGGCCTGTATCGTCTCTTCGTCAGCCGCTGTTTCCGGAGCCTCCAAGGCAAGGTCTTCGGCCGAAACGGCCACAGGGGCTGCAGCCGATTCGGCTCCCAAAGTGAATGTGACGGTGGTGTCGGCCGGAGGCAGGCAGTTCATGTCATTGCAGGCCATGTATTCGAGATACATCTCCACGGTCGCCCCTGAAGCGGTCAGTTGGACATCCTGGGTGAATACGGCTTTGTCTTCGAAGTAGTCGTATTCGCCCCCGTAGAATTCATCGAACACCCTTTTAGGCTCCTGGAGCTGTTTGAGCCCGTCTTTCAGCTGCGCCCCTTCGCTGCACGAGAATGTGAAGGAAGTAGGTATGATGAATTCGGACGGCTCGATGCCGTAGATGTGCCAGCCTTCGTCGATTGTGGCCTCGACGGTTATCCTGTAAAGCCCCTCTTCCACCTGCTCGGCGGAAGTATTCCATACTACTACCGGCTTTGTCTGGGCGCTGAGCGCCGTGCCTGCGAAGAGCAGCAGCAGTGCGGACAGTGCGAATCTGATATTTTTTATAAGTTTCATTATGAATCGGTTATTGGTTATTTTCTATTTTTCGCGTATCGCTACCAGGTTCCTGTCGCCGTAACCGTTGTCGACGCGCGCGCAGGCCGGCCAGAACTTGTTGTCCCTGATCCATGCCAGAGGGTAAGCGGCCGCTTCCCTGCCGTAAGGATGCGACCATGTGTCGGCGCAGACTTCTTCGGCGGTGTGCGGAGCCATCTTGAGCAGGTTGTCTTCCTGTCCGCCGATCGCTTCGCATTCGGCCTTTATGGATTTCATGGCCTCGATGAATCTGTCGAGCTCTTCCTTCGACTCGCTTTCGGTAGGCTCTACCATGAGGGTCTCATGTACCGGGAACGAGAGGGTCGGGGCATGGAAACCGTAGTCCATAAGCCTCTTGGCGACATCCGTGGCGTCGACTCCGTAGTCCGCCTTGAAATTCTGGAGGTCGATGATGCATTCGTGTGCGACCCTTCCTGTCTCGCCGGTATAGTATGTCCTGAAGTCAGGGGCGAGTTTCACTGAAATGTAGTTGGCATTGAGTATGGCGATTTCGCTTGCACGGCGAAGTCCGTCAGGTCCGAGCATCTTGATGTATGCATGTGTGATAGGGAGCAGCAGAGGGCTTCCGTAAGGGCTTGCCCCCACTGCCGTCTGATGCGTGCCCTTGAGGCTTTCGGATATTCCGCAATCCACGCCGAGCTCGTTCAAAGGATAGCCCGGAAGGTATGGAAGCAGTCTTTCGGTGACGCAGATAGGGCCTACTCCCGGACCGCCGCCTCCGTGAGGCATTGCGAATGTCTTGTGGAGGTTGAGGTGGCAGACGTCGGCTCCGATGAAGCCAGGATTGGTTATGCCCACCTGGGCGTTCATGTTGGCGCCGTCCATGTATACGAGGCCGCCGTTCTCATGTATGGTGTCGACGATTTTCCTGATGTGCACTTCGAACACTCCGTGGGTCGAAGGGTAGGTGATCATGATTCCTGCAAGGTTGTCCCTGTTTGCGCGCGCCTTTTCGCAGAGCTCGTCGACATTGATGTTGCCGTTGTCGTCGCAGCCTACCAGTACGATGCGGAATCCGGCCATCGCAGCAGAGGCAGGGTTGGTGCCGTGGGCCGAGGTAGGTATGATCATCACATCCCTGTTTTCCTGTCCGGTACCCCTCAGGTATGCCCTGATCGTGGTAAGGCCTGCATATTCTCCGCCTGCTCCCGAAGTCGCCTGGAGGGAGCAGCCCGCCATTCCGGTTATGACTGAAAGGTCATGTTCCACTTCGCGTACTATCTGCATCGAACCTTCTGTCTGCCATGCAGGTGCGAAAGGATGCACATCGCCGAATTCGCTCCATGTCACGGCTGCCATTTCGGCTGCTGCGTTCAGTTTCATGGTGCAGGATCCGAGCGGAATCATCGAATGGGTCAGGGAAATGTCTTTGCGCTCGAGTTTCTTGATGTAGCGCATCATTTCCGTCTCCGAATGGTAGGTATTGAAGATTTCCTGGGTGAGGGCGTCTTTCTCCCTTGCGAGGAAAGTGATTTTTTCACATCTTTCCTCATGAGGGGCGTCGCCGGCTTTCTGGCATTGGCAGCAGACTCCGAAGATGTCAAGTACGGTCCTCCTTTCCTTGCAGTCGGTGAGCTCGTCGAAAGATATCCTTATCGTCCCCGCAGGGGTGTAGTAGAAGTTGATTCCGGCCTCTTCGGCTTTCTTGCGGATAGCATCGATGTCCAGGGCTTTGCCTTCGTATGCGGTGATTTCGATCGTGTCGAAGAAGTCTTCATTGCCATCGGCACCCTTTACCGTGTAACCGCCCTTGCCGAGCTTGCATGCCACCTTGTGAGCCGATTTGTAGCAATTCATCGCTATCGCCTTGATTCCTTCCGAACCGTGGTATGCGGCGTACATTCCTGACATTACCGCCATCAATGCAGTGGCCGTGCATATGTTGGAAGTGGCTTTCTCCCTCTTGATATGCTGTTCGCGTGTCTGGAGCGCAAGCCTGTATGCCGGCTTTCCGAGCCTGTCCACCGATATGCCGATGATGCGGCCCGGCATGAATCTCTTGTATTCGTCCTTTGTGGCCATCCAGCCCGCCACAGGGCCTCCGAAGCCCATCGGAAGTCCGAAGCGTTGTGCGGAACCTACGGCAATGTCGGCTCCCCATGCGGCCGGCTCTTTGAAGAGTGCGAGCGACAGCAGATCGCAGATTGCCGTAACCATGGCTCCGGCTTCGTGTGCGCGGCGTGCGAAATCGCCGTAATCCCTGACCGTACCGTCGGCTGCCGGGAACTGTACTATCGCTCCGTAGCATTTGGAGTCGAAACGGTAATCTTTGTATGAACCGGTGACCACTTCGATGCCGAGCCCTTTGGCGCGGGTCGTGATCACCGACATGTTCTGAGGGAAAATGTTTTCGTCTACGAATACGGTATTCCGGCCTTCCTTGACGGCCTGGCGTGGTCTCAGCTCGTACATCATCCTCATCGCTTCGCCTGCCGCCGTAGAGTCGTCGAGCATCGAGCAGTTGGCCAGATTGAAGCCTGTGAGGCTTGCTATCATGGTCTGGAAGTTGAGCAGGGCTTCGAGCCTTCCCTGCGAAATCTCTGCCTGGTAAGGAGTGTATGAGGTGTACCAGCTCGGATTTTCAAGGATGTTCCTCGTTATGACCGACGGGGTGGCGGTGCCATAGAATCCGCAACCTATCATTGAGCGGAAAGGAATGTTTTTGCGCGCTATGCCCTTGAGGCGTTTGAGGTATTCATGCTCGCTGAGCGCCTTGTCGAGTCCCAATGGCTGACTTAAAAGTATGTCGGACGGAACAGTCTGCGAGATCAGTTCCTGTAAATCGTTAAGCCCTAAAGCTTTAAGCATTTCGCTCACTTGTGCCTCCCTCGGCCCATTGTGTCTGTCAACGAATTCCATGTCAAATATGTTATCCTGTGTTATTTTATGTAAGTGACTTAAGTCCTTTTCAACCTGCAAAAATATGAATAATTTTTTAAAAGTCAAAAAGACTTTCACCGTCTGTGTCTGGGGCAGAGTCAACGAGCAAGTGCAACACGAGACAAAATTATAACAAAAGTCTA
>DEPW01000064.1:8135-10988 GCA_002358965.1 Bacteroidales bacterium UBA3382 | reverse complement strand
ATGTCGAAATAGTCTCCCATTACGAGGTAGAGGCCGAGATCTTTCATGTAGAAACCCCTCGCGCCCTCGTCTCCGAAGGTAGGCATCAGGATGCCGGTTGCCCTGTCCTGTATGTTAGGCACGAACCCGAACGGCAGCGCTACCGGCAGCGGAACATCCTCTACGACCATGTAGGCGGGTCCGAAAACCGTCCTTTGCTTAGGTTCGGTCATCACTTTGGCAGTCGTCAGGTTCAGGTAGAAGTGAGGATGCTCTACATTGTCGCATACCGTATAGCGGCCGTTGCGCATGTTTATGGACTTGTCCGGCATCATTTTGATATTCTTTCCGTAGATGTCCCCTTCGTCGTCCTGTGTGAGCATGTTCTTGATTCTTGCCTTGCGGGTCTCGAAGTTGTAAATGACCTTCTCCATGCTGTAGGTCTGTCCGTGGTCGGTCATCGTAGGCTGTCCTGTCCAGTTCCCCAAGGAGTCTTTGATTCCGGATGCGAAAACCGTCTTCGTGTCGACATTGTACTCCATGTATTCGGCTGTCATTTCCATTTCGCCGAATTCGACTTTCACATCGCCGTAGTAATAGATCATCTTGTATTTTCCGGAAAAATCCTCGATGAGAGAGTCTCTGGCTGACGAGAATGCGGGCCTGTCTATCGCTCCCGGTTTGCCGGTGGTAGTATCCGCAAGCACGCGCGCAATGGAGTCTCTTTTCGCCGTTTCGATAGAGTCGAGCCTTGCCAGCGTAGTCGAATCGAGTCTCGAGCGGACCAATGAGTCGAGCCTCGCTTCGGATGGTCTGATCCTTTCGTCCGCCGAAGGCTGTGCGTCCCTGTCCCTGCGGTTCCTGCGGTCTCTGCGGTCTCTGCGGTCCCTGCGGTCATCGTCCTGCCCCTGCGGTGCGTAGGCGACTTCTGTCGAATCGGCCGGCGGATCCTGCGCCATGGCGCTTTCCACCGGTACGAAATACAGGATCGTCCCGGCGATCACCGGAAATATATGGGTCAGAAAATATTTTCTTATATATCGATTCGACATTTATATTCAAATAATCGAAAATTATTTCATAATTTTGCAAGATGCAAAAGTAATAAAATTTTTAATATTTAAGTATGGTGCCATATACTTTGCGCTTCTTGTCTGCGGTTTTGTTTTCCGCGTTTGCCGCTTGCATGCCATTTTTATGCCAGGCCGAGCCGGAAAGCAAAGTGCGTTTGCGGACGGTAGTGATCGATCCGGGGCACGGCGGAGACGATGCCGGTTGTGTCAGCAGGGACAGGAAGACTTATGAAAAAGACCTCACCTTGAACATCGCCAGGCTGCTCGGCAACAAGATCAAGGCTGCCTACCCGGATGTCAAAGTCATATATACGAGGACGACCGACAAGTTCATCGCGTTGAGCGAAAGGGCGGAAATCGCCAACAGAAACAAGGCAGACCTGTTCATATCGATACATATCAACGCCTTTACATCCACATCCCCGACAGGGACCTCAGCCCATGTCCTCGGCCCGTCTTCCAACAAAAGCAGGGATACTTTTTCGGAGAGCATGGAACTTTGCCGCCGTGAAAACTCCGTGATTCTGCTCGAGGACGATTATTCGACGACATATCAGGGGTTCAATCCCAACGATCCCGAATCATACATCATTTTCAATCTGCTGCAGAACGCCCATTTGGAACAGAGCATGCGGTTTGCGACTTCCGTCCAGGAAAGGATGGGGAAGGGGCCTATCAGGAACAACAGAGGCATATCCATGGATCCCTTCCTTGTACTTTGCCGCACGGCCATGCCTTCGGTGTTGCTGGAATTGGGTTTCATATCGAACCCCGGCGATTTGACGGTGCTCCGTAGCAAATCAGGCCAGGACGCTCTGGCTCAGAATATTTTCGACGCTTTCTGCGAGTACAAGGAGTATTATGATGAAAGCGGCATCATAGATACCCGGACGGATTCTTCGGCAGGTGAAGATGCCTTGCAGTCCGGACGGAAACCCGCCGCCCCGGACGGCCCTCGGTACGGAGTTCAGATTTTCGCGCTCAGCCGCGTGCTCGAAGCCGGGGATGAGGCTTTGAAAGGTCTGGAGTGCGAGTATTACAGGTGCGGAAACATTTACAAATATGTAGCGGGTGACTTTGCGGATATTGACGCGGCTGAAACTTTCCTGAAGGAAGTCAGGAAGAAGTTTCCGGACGCATATACGGTAAGGATCGAGGACGGAAATGTATATTCCGCCGAATGACAGGATTTAATGGATATGGTACTATGAAGAAACCGGCAAAAGAGTTAAAGATAGGGCTGTTGGTCGTGCTGACAGTCGCCCTGGCGTATTTCGCCATCAATTATCTTCGCGGAAAGGATGTTTTCGACCATGACCGCGAATATACTGTGCGCTATGCCGATGTAAGCGGACTTAAGACCTCTGCCGCGGTGTATATCAAGGGATTCCGTGCCGGTACGGTCGATTTGGTCGAATATTCTCCTGAAACCGGGGATTTTTATGCCGTCTGTTCGATCGACAAGCGGTTCATGATTCCGAAGGATTCAAGGTTCGAGATATACAGCAGCGATATCATGGGCGGCAAGGCCTTGCGGGTGATACAGGGCGTCTCTTCCGAGGAAGCCGGCCCGGACGATATCCTGGAAGGCATTGTCGCCGCCGACATGATGGGGGCGCTGATGGAGAAACTCCCTTCCGTTCTTGACAATCTCGATTCCGCACTCGATTCGCTGTCAGCCGCGGTCGGTTCCGTAAGGGGAGTCGTGGACGGGAACAGTGAAGACATCCGTTCTTTGGTGGCTTCGCTGGCTTCGGTGGCTGCCCGTCTTGACGGAATCGCGGCCGGTGCCGGCGAGGTC
>DEPW01000064.1:6007-8109 GCA_002358965.1 Bacteroidales bacterium UBA3382 | reverse complement strand
ATTTGAAGGTTTTTGCCGAGAAGATGCGCGGGATTTCCGAATCCCTGGCCGACGGCAAGGAAGATATCGGCTCGATCATATCGGATCTTTCGGCCGTGTCGTCGCAGTTGAAGGACGCCGGACTGGGCGACATGGCGGCTTCATTGTCCGAGATACTGTCCGCCATCAATTCGGGAGAAGGCAATGCAGGTCTTTTGCTGAAGGACGGTTCGCTTTACCGGAGGGTGGATTCGTTGGTGGCGGATGTCGATTCGCTTGTCAGGGCGATCAAGGACAATCCGAAAAAATATATAAGGATATCGGTTTTCTGATTGTTCATAAGATGTTAATAATCAAGAAAATCGATTTTTGTAACTCGTTGTATATCATTGATTTTCAATATATTACAGAAATATTTCAAAAAAATCGGCGTTCTGTGCGACAAGTAAAATTTTAAAATATTGCAATAGAGATTTTGATTTTTATTGTTAAACTTTCTTTTCAATTTTGTCTTCCCGTTAAAATCAAGGAAGGCCAATGTTGGAGGATAAGCACATATCGGTATGGAACAATTGCCTCAATGTCATCCGTGACCTTGTCGAGCCGCAGTCGTTTGCGATGTGGTTCGGAAAGATAGTCCCGGTGAAGCTTGAACAGGCTACGCTTACCCTCCGGGTCCCGACTGAATTTTTCCGCGAATATCTTGAAGCCAATTATCTGGATGTGTTAAAGAAAGTGCTTCATCGCGAGCTCGGACCGAATGCGCGTCTGGTTTACGAGGTGAAGATGGTCTCCAACCAGCCCCATGTCAGGTATCCTGGCCAGCATGCAGGGGAGTTTACCAACAAGGAGATTTCCATGCAGACATCCATACCTCTTTCTGCCAATCCTTTCGCCATACCGGGCTTGCAGAAGATCAAGATAGACCCGCAGCTGAACCCTTCCTACTGTTTCGACAATCTTGTCGAAGGCGAATGCAACAGGCTCGGAGTCACTGCCGGAAGGATGATTGCGACAAAGCCCGGCGACACTCCGTTCAATCCTATCTTCATATACGGAGCGTCGGGAATGGGGAAGACCCATCTCGCCCAGGCGATAGGGATAGCCATCAAAGAGAAATATCCGGATCTGGTGGTGCTCTATGTTACGGCCAGCAGGTTCATGAACCAATATGTCGATGCGGTGAATGTCCAGAACAAGATGACCGATTTCATACACTTCTATATGAAGATCGATGTCCTGATCGTGGACGACATACAGGAACTTGCCGACAGGCAAGGGACCCAGAAGGCGTTCTTTCAGATATTCAATCATCTTCACCAGAACGGCAAACAACTGATATTCACTTCAGACCGTTCTCCGGTGGACCTTCAGAAATTTGAGGAGCGGCTGCTTTCGCGCATGAAATGGGGCCTGTCTGCCGAACTCATGGCGCCCGACTATCCTACAAGGCTTGAAATGCTCCGCATGAGGAGTTTCCGCGAGGGAGTCGAAATATCGGAAGATGTCCTCGAATACCTTGCATCCAAGATTACGACAAATTTCAGAGAACTCGAAGGCGCCCTGATTTCGCTGATAGCGAATTCCACTCTGGCCAAGAAGGAGATGACACTTGAACTTGCGGCTTCGGTCGTTGACAACATCATAGGCAAAGTCTCCGGCGAGATAACCGTCGACAGGGTAAAGGATGTCGTATGCGATTACTTCAATATCGACAGGAAGGACATGGATGCTTCCTCCCGTAAACGGGATGTCGCCCAGGCCCGGCAGATAGCCATGTTCCTCAGCCGCTCCCATACCAAGAGCTCTTTGTCCGCCATAGGGGAACATATCGGAGGCAGGCATTATGCTACGGTATTGCATGCTTGCAAGACGGTAAGCGACCTGATGGATACGGACAAGACGATCAGGCAGTATGTCTCCGATATCGAAAGGGCTTTGTTTTACGGTAACGGCAGATAAGTCTGTGCCAGAAAAAAGAGAGGGCGAATAAATGCAGCCGCCATCACAGCGCTTAATAATAAAAAGGAAATATACTTATCGGCATTTACCCCCCCCCATCTCGCACACAAAAAACCACCAAATTATCATTGGCCGACTGAGAAGCTGTTTAAAATTTTTTC
>DEPW01000064.1:0-5892 GCA_002358965.1 Bacteroidales bacterium UBA3382 | reverse complement strand
AAAAATTTTAAACAGCTTCTGAAAAGCAGGGACATCTTTCCAGATAATCAATAAAAAAGAAGAATGACTTTCAAAGCCATTCTTCGATAACTTTAAGGCAAATCTTAAAATAAATCTGGATTTAACTTGGAATTCACCCTCGCGTATTTCCGTTCCTGTGTGCGGGAATCAGTCGTCAAGGCTGTCGATGTGCCTTGCTATCTTGGAGGCTCCCCAGGTGATGTTGAAACCGAAGTTGATGTTCAGCTTCAGATCAGCCAGAGGAATCCCTTGCGGGCTGAGTTTCCCCAAATAGAAGTGGTCGCTTCCTATGAAGAAATTGAATCCTTTGGGATGGAAATTGATCATCCAGCCGAGCGAAGAGCCCAATGTGCTGTAAGCATAGTTGATGTTGAACTCGAACCAGTCGGCAGGGGCGTACTGGGCCACGAGCCTTCCCTCGCTGTATGTATGCGGTCCGTTGAAGGTGGTGGCCGAGAGTATTCCGAATTTGACCTTGTCGTACATAGGGAGCCTGTATTCGGCGCCTATGAACATCTTGGCATTGAGCATCGTGCTTCTCGACGGGAGGCTTTCCCCTGCATACACATTGAGGAGGGATTTCGCCTGCTGGCCGATCTGTGAGAGCTCGTCGTTGAGGGACGAATTCTGATTGAGCTCTGTCGACAGTCCGTCGAATTCGAAGCTGTTGTTCATCTTTGCCGTAACTGTGTTGTTCCATGAGATGAAGCCCAAATCGGTGACGGATGCCGAGATTGCGAGGCCTTCTACGAAATCGCTCATGTCGAAATATGCTCCCAGGTCGATTGCTGCGCCGTAGCCGCTGATGCCTATCTGGTCGGTCCTGAAATTGGCGCCGGTGATCTTGCTTTGGTCGTCGGCAGTCAATTCAAAGCCTCTCAATGAAGCATAGCCCTGTCCTTCGGCGGTAACCTTCCAGCTGTCTTGGGACATTGTGAGATTGAGGTTGTCGATATTGGCCGAAGCATTGGCTATTCCCACGAGGAATTTGAGCTTCGCCCCGACGGAGAGTTTGTCGCCCCAGACATAATGGCTGTGACCCAAAGAGAGTTGGAGGTAGTTGTTGGTGGTGACTCCGAGGTTCCTGATATTGTATGTCGTGCCCTCGGCGTCGGTCATCATGTTTTTCATGAATGAAAACAGTTCGTAAGGCAGATTGAGCGATGTGTTGCTCCTGAGCCCTATCTCTATCGTATTGAAGCCCTGCATTCCGTAGAAGCCGAGGCTGATGATGTCAAGGTTCAGGTCTACCCCTATGCGGTTGCTGGCGTTGAGCCTGCCGAGGAAATCGGCCGAGGAGACCGAACTGTTCATGAATGTCGTCAGTCCTCCGTTTGCGGTAGGATAGATGAAATCCTGTACGCCGATATTGGAAGTGAGCCCTATGTTCATGTTGCCCAGGACGAAGAACGGGAGGTTGATGTAGCCCGATTCATTGAAGAATGCAGGGTTCATCCTGTGCCTGTATGTCGACCCTTCCATGAAATATGAAGACTTCAGATCCTGTGACCATGAAGCCAGGCCGGCCGTAAAGAACAATATGACGGCGAGTACGAGCGTCTTTGATGTATTTTTTATCATGATTATTGTCTTTTTTTGTTTTTAATACATTTGTGAGTCTTGGCCGAGGTCGATGTCGATGCCTCCAGGGACGATGATTGAAATGTCCTTGAACGAAATATAGTTGTCGGTCTTCATCGTTTCGCCGTTCCCTTCAGTCAGCCTTGCATGCACCACGATATTGTCGGCATTGAGCAGCGCTCCATCGATTGTCTGTTCGATTGAAATGGATATCGGCCGGGAGACTTCGCCGCCTGGCTGGCCGGAGATTTCGAGGGTCTTGCCGTCGTCTATCCTTATGTCTATGCCGTCTACTATGCTTCCGGATGCGTCCGTGACATCGGCGCTGATGATGATTTTCGCAGGAATCCATGCCGATACGGTAGCATTAAGGATCAGCGCGTCTATGCCGAGATTGTTTTTCTTGAGCAGATCCTGAATGCCGCCTATCGTATAGTCGGTGGCGATGTCGAGATCCTCGCCGAAACGGATAGGTGCGTTGATGTGGCATTTGCCCGAAACCTTGTATTCCGAACCGAGTTCGATCCTGCATTCTCCTGAAGAATTGGCGTTGAAAGTGATGGATATGCTGGCCGGGACGCGGTACATCAGGGCGTCGAAGTTGCTTACGGCAACTCCTGCATATTCTCCGTCCGAATCGCCGTTTTCGGATATCCTGAACCGCGAAACGGCCTGATCCATGATTTCAGGCGTTTCGAAAGTGGCTTCCGCGAGTTTCTCGCCGTTTTCGGCGAAAGTCTCTATCTTGCCTGCGAAAGATGCCGACAGCGGGGTGCCGTTATTGATCTCGAGATAGATCGACGAGCCTATCAGGTTCAGTACATAATCTTCCGAAAGGAATTCGTTGTCAAGCCCCAGGTCGAAGCTTTCGGTAGTAGGTTCGGATGCTATGTCGATTTTGCCTTCCACGGCAGTCACTTCGATCGAGTTGCTTCCGGTCGGCGATGTGATGTCTATGGTCACATCGAGCAGGATTTCGCCGCCTTCGGAGTTGATGTCGCCGCCGCTGATTGTGATTTCGCTGTCTATTTCGATTTCACCGGTTATGTGCAGGGTATGGTTCTGCGGGTCGAACATTCCCGGAGCTTTTTCCAGGTCTATGCCGTTGATGTTTATTTCATGCGTAAGCGGCGAGTCGTGTGCGATATCGCCGTCGATGGTTATCCTGTTGCCCTCTTCGATGACAAGCCATTCCGGAAATGTCACGCTGAGCTCGTCTACGCGAAGCCTTTCAAGTGCGTCTGTCGCAAGGGATATGGTGGCATTCGCCACGGCTTCGAATTCAATGTTGTGGATGTCTTCCACCATTTCGTCGACGGTGATTTCGTCAAATTCCAGCTCGACGATGCGCGGTTCGGGAAGCCTGAAAGGGAACTCTTCGTCGGGAAGTCCGCTTGTCGCTGGAATCGTGCCGAAGTCAAGGTCGGCATAGCTCGGGCCATGCGAAGAGAATGTGACCGGGTCGATGGTGATTGTCTCGTCGAACTCTGTCTCTTCGGTCACGATGCTGTAATTGCCTTCGCTGTCGGTTACGAGGTAGTCGGTGTTTTCAAGCGGAAGTATCTCGTCGAGGGTGATGTCGGAAGTCGAACCTATCGGTAGGGCGAGTTCGTCGCCTCCCACATTGACGGTCATGTCGATTTCCTTATCACTGATGTCGTACCTGTCGTCGATGCAGGATACGGTCGCCATTAGCGGGATGGCCAGTGCTAAAGCTTTGAAAAATAAATTTTTCATAAACCAAGATTAAGATTAAAAATTTTCCGCAAATATATCCCAATTTTTCCGAAGAAAAAAATATGAAAATATTTTTGTGCGTTATCGATTTAAATGTAATTTTGTAAGACAGATATTTGAAGAATCGTAATAAAAAATACAGTTTTATGGACTCAAAACAAGTTTTGTCGATTTTTGACGAAATCACAAAGATTCCGCGCGAATCAGGACATGAAGAGCTAATCACCGCTTACCTTCTCGATTATGCCGGGCGCCTCGGCCTCGAAGCCCGGAGGGACGAAATAGGCAATGTCGTCATCATCCGCCAGGCCGCTTCAGGACTCGAAGACCGGCCGACGATCGTGCTGCAGAGCCATTCGGACATGGTATGCGAGAAAAACGAAGGGGTCGAACATGATTTTTCCAAGGATCCTATCAAATACGAAATCGAAGACGGCTGGCTCATTGCCAAAGACACCACTCTCGGTGCCGATTGCGGCATAGGCGTGGCCGCCCAGCTTGCCGTGCTCGGCAGCGATCTGAAGCTCGGGCGCATCGAAGCCCTGTTCACTGTTTCCGAAGAGACCGGCCTTTACGGGGCAAAGGCGCTCAAGCCGGGTTTCATAACCGGAAAGGTGCTCATCAACCTCGATTCCGAAGACGAAGGCGAGCTGTTCGTCGGTTGTGCGGGAGGAGTGGACACCACCGCCCGCCTTGCATACAGGGAAACCGCGCCGGACAGGGCCGGGAAGGCGTTCCTGGTCAAACTGGCCGGCGGCATGGGCGGACACAGCGGAGACGATATAGACAAAGGCCGTGCGAATGCCGTCCAGCTCCTTGCCCGTTTCATATACTCATGCTTCGATTTGGACTTCCAGCTGGCTTCGTTGCTCGGAGGGAACAAGCGTAACGCCATCGCAAGAGAGGCGTCGGCCGTAATCGTGGCATCCGAAAGCACCGCGGACGAGATGCGCAGGCGTTTCGAAGGCTTTGTTTCGGATCTTCATGTCGAGTACTCCGTGACCGATCCGGGACTTTACGGGGTCTTCGAGCAGGCGGCGATGCCCGAGAGCGTAATAGATCGTGACAGTGCGCGCAGGCTTGTGACCGCTTTGACGGCGGTGGCGCACGGAGTGCTCGGAATGAGTGCGGATATCAAAGGCCTTGTCGAAACTTCGACCAACCTCGCGTCCGTCAAGATTGAAAAGCCGGGACTTTTGAGGATAGGGACGAGCCAGCGCAGTTCGGTGACTTCAGAAAGGAAGGCCGCGGCAGACAAAGTCCGGGCGGCATTCGAACTTGCCGGAGCGGAAGTGACGCATGAGTCGGAATATCCCGGTTGGAAGCCTGACATGGATTCGCCTTTGCTGAAAAAGTGCGTGGCTTCGTATGAAAGGCTTTTCGGAAACGCTCCTGTCGTAAGGGCGATACATGCCGGTCTCGAATGCGGACTGTTCCTTGATATCTACCCTGACCTGGACATGATTTCCTTCGGCCCGACTCTCCGGGGCGTGCATGCTCCCGGCGAAAGGCTCGACCTGGCTTCGCTCGACAAGTTCGTGGCCTTCCTTCAGGACATCCTTGTAAATTATTGATGATCCCCATACGATGCTTTTACTGACATGAGACTGTTGGCCCCATCAATATTGTCGGGCGATTTCGCCCGTCTTGCAGACGATATCGAATATGTGAACGGCTCGGTTGCCGACTGGTTCCACATAGATGTCATGGACGGCATCTTCGTCCCTAACATATCGTTCGGTTTTCCTGTAATCGAGGCAATCGCCAAATATGCGCGCAAGCCCATGGATACCCACCTGATGATAGTCCGTCCTGAAAATTATTTCGAAAGATGCGCGAAGGCAGGTACGCAATGGCTGAGCTTCCATTATGAGGCGACACACAGGCCGCTCGAAGCCCTCAGGACGATACGCTCGTTGGGCATGAAGGCCGGGGTGGTCATCAAGCCCGCTACGAGGGCGGACATACTCGAACCTCTGCTGGAAGAGGCCGACTATGTGCTTGTCATGTCCGTAGAGCCCGGCTTCGGAGGACAGAAATTCATGCCGGACGCTTTGCCGAAGGTGGCCCTGCTCCGCAAAATGATAGACGACAAAGGCCTTGACACTCTCATCCAGGTCGACGGCGGCATATCGTCGGCCAATGCCGACGAGGTATTCGCCTCGGGCGCCGATTGCGTTGTGGCCGGCAGCGCCGTATTCAAGGCTTCCGACAGGGACGGCGAATGCAGGCGCATCAAGGGCCTTATCCGATGATGTAGGCGATTTCCTTGAAGGCAAATTCCTTTATCGTGCCCTCCCCGGCTTTTTCGACGAGGAGGGTGCCTTTTGCCGTAGTCCCGATGATTTTCCCGTAAAATCTTTTCCCTTCCGTCAGGTCTTCATATTGGTGGGTTTCGCCCAGCCTGTACATTTTCCACAGGTATTCTTCGGCGGTCGCGTCATCGTCCCCTTCCTGTGTCACTCTCGCGGCGATGTCTACTGCCAATTGCCCCAATTCGTTCCCGAGGCCGTACTCTTGCCCGTCTTCGGCCGGAGGGCATTCGTTCAGCAG
>DEPW01000047.1:19630-21597 GCA_002358965.1 Bacteroidales bacterium UBA3382 | reverse complement strand
ACGGCCCTGATGGCCGCATTCATTCCCGGAGCATCGCCTCCGGAAGTCAAGATACCTATTGTCTTTATTGCCATGATTCCCTAAATACAAACGCTGCACCGTTCCAACAAAAAGCATGCTACTTTGCCCTTCCTACGACCAAAGCGCTGTTCGTCCCGCCGAATCCGAAAGAGTTGCTCAGGAAGCGCTCTATCCGCGCCTGCCGCGTAGCGGTTACGATGTTCAGAGGGGCGGAAAATTCGTCCGGAGCCTCAAAATTCAGGTTAGGGGCGATGAAACCGCCCTGCATCATCAACAGCGAATATACGATTTCGGAAGCGCCGGCCATCCAGCATTCATGCCCGGTCATTCCCTTTGTGGACGACACGGGAGTATGATAAGGGCCGAAAAGTCTGTCTATGGCCAGGGCTTCATACATGTCGCCCTGCTGCGTCGAAGTGGCATGGGCGTTGACATAATCGATATCTTCCGGAGAAAGCCCCGCCCTCTCCAGGGCCATGGACATGGCCTTGAGCGAGCCTTCGGTACTGGCTGACGATATCATTCCGCCGTTCGAGGAAAAGCCGTATCCCAGCACCTCGGCCAGTATGTTCGCGCCACGCGCTACGGCATGGCCGTATTCTTCCAATATGAGAGTGGCCGCTCCTCCCGAAGGCACAAGGCCGTCCCTGTATTTGTCGAAAGGGCGCGAAGCCTTTTGCGGTTCGTCCGTCCTGACGGAAAAAGCGCTTATGCCGTCGAAGCTTGCCATCGACAGATAATTGGTCTCCTGCGCACCGCCTGCTATGACGACCTTCTGCAGGCCGCTGCCTATAAGCAGTGCGGCCATCCCTATGGCATGGGAACCGCTCGCACAGGCAGCCGACAAAGTCATATTGATCCCTTTCAGATGGAATATCGTCGAAAGGTTCATTGTTACGGTCGAATTCATCGAACGGAAAATCGAAGCCGCCCCGACAAGGGTGGTATCCCGCTTCTCCATTATCCGCTCGTGCCCGCGTATGACGGCCTGCGCCGTAGAATCGTTACCGTATATTATCCCCGCACCGGATTCGTCCAAAGCTTCCTGATCCAGTCCGGAATTTTCCAGAGCCTCCTTGGTCGCCATATAGGCGTACTCTCCCTCTTCGGCGAGGAATTCGCGCTGCTTACGGTCCAGCATTCCTTTCAACTGAGGCCTTTGCACTATACCCGTAAGGGGAGAACGGTAACCGTATTCGGTCCTTTCGGGGTCTATGCCTATTCCGGATCTTCCCGCACTGAGCGACGAAGACACTTCCGCGCATGAAGTGCCTATGCAGGACCAGATGCCCATTCCGGTAATCACCACCCTGTTCATCATGTGTACAGCCCTCCGTTGACAGAAATGGTTTCACCGTTTATGTAAGCCGCTCCGTCGGATACGAGGAAGGCCACAGCCGCCGCGACCTCTTCGGGCTTTCCGAAGCGCCCTGCAGGTATAGTCCCTTTCAGGCTCTGTTCGTCAAGGCCTGAAACCATGTCGGTGGATATGTATCCCGGGGCGACGGCGTTTACGGTGACATTGCGCTTCGCCACTTCCTGGGCCAAAGCTTTGGTAGCCGAAATCAGAGCCCCTTTCGCCGCCGAATAATTCGTCTGTCCCGGCAAACCTTTGATGCCGGAGAGCGACGCTATGTTCACAATCCTTCCCCAGCGTGCCGACAACATGCCTTTCAGTATACGGCGGGTCACATAGAAAAACGAATCGAGGTCGGTTGAAAGCACACGCCTCCATTGCGCATCGTCCATGAAAATCATGAGACTGTCGTCTCTGATACCGGCATTGTTCACCAGCACGCGGATATATTCTCCGGGATGCGCGTCCTCCCAGGCGCCTATTGCCGAATCGACGGCCACGGGATCCGACACATCGAAAGGAAGCGGTTCCGCCTCTGCGCCGCAAGCGGCTATTTCGCCGATTACCGAACGCGCCGCTTCTGCGTTGG
>DEPW01000047.1:16960-19592 GCA_002358965.1 Bacteroidales bacterium UBA3382 | reverse complement strand
TATCCGTCTGCGGCCAGCCTGAGGGCGACCGCGCGTCCGATACCCCGTGAAGCCCCGGTCACAAGCGCATACCCTTTTTTCCCTTTATCTTCCATAAGCATGAAAATATCAGTATTTCAGAAAATCCGCGACATGTTCGATGTAACGGTACAACGGCTTGTCATCCGAAAATGCCGGGAAAATCTTCCTTATGTCTTCATAAAACTCTCTTGTCGCAGGTGCCAGCCTGTCCGATATTCCGAGGGCGTCCACGGCATTGGCCAACGCCATGGAATGGATGGCGAACACCTGGAACGAATTGTCTATCACTTTGGCCGTTATCAAAGCGGAATTGGTACCCATGGAAACGATGTCCTGATTGTCATTGTTGTTAGGGATCGAATGCACATAGTTAGGCATGGACAGGGTCTGGCATTCGGCCGTAGTCGAAGTTGCAGTGAACTGCGCGGCCTGCATCCCGTAATTAAGTCCGAGACGGCCGAGATTCACGAAAGGAGGCAGGATTCCGTTCAGCTTGTCGTGCATGAGATAATTCAGCTGCCGCTCTGCGAGCATCGTCATCTTGGTGATCGCCGTTTTCATCTTGTCCATTTCCAGGGAAACATAGTCCCCGTGGAAGTTGCCTCCGTGGAGCACCACGCCGCTTTCCCTGTCCACAACCGGATTGTCGCTGGAAGAATTGAGTTCGTCCACGACAACCGCTTCCGCATTGGCGAGAGTCTCATATACAGGGCCCAGTATCTGCGGCACACATCTCAATGAATAATACGGCTGGACCTTCTTGTCGAAGACCGAAACATCCTCGTGCGAATTGTCGTAAAGTTCGCTTTCGCGATTGCGTATCATCTGGCTGCCCTCAAGGATGTCCCTCATGCCTTTGGCAACTGCCGACTGGCCGCCATGCCTTTTGGCCGCTTGCAACCTGTCGTCGAGGAAATCCCCGTATGACGACACGGTCTCGTTGATCAGCGACGAGGTCATCATCGAAAGGTACACGAGCCTGTTGCCGTAAATCAGGTTGACAAGGGCTATGCCTGTCATCATCGAAGTGCCGTTAGTCAAAGCCAGGCCTTCGCGTATGAATATCCTGGCAGGCCTGAGGCCTTCGCGCTTCATCACATCCGAAGTCCTGTGCCAACGGCCGTTATAATGCACTTCGCCTTCGCCTATCAGGGCGAGCGCGATATGTGCGAGCTGGACAAGGTCGCCTGAAGCCCCGACACTGCCGTGCGAAGGCACTTTCGGATATATGCCCCTGTTGACGAATTCCGTCAGCAATGCCACTGCAGACCAGTGTATGCCCGAAAGTCCCTGGACGAAAGTAACGATACGGGCTATCATTGCCGCCTTCACATATATGTCAGGCAACGGCTCCCCCGCCCCAGTGGAATGGCTGCGTATGATATTGTACTGCAATTGCTTCAAATCCTTGTCCGGCACCCGGTACTGTGCCATAGAGCCGAAACCCGTATTGATTCCGTATATCACTTTGTCCGAAGAGTATTCCGAAAGGAAAGAACAACTCTCTTCCACCCTTTGGCGCGCAGCCTCGGAGATGGCGAGCTTCTCGTTGTCGAAAAGCAGGGCCTCGATCTGGTCCAATGTAAGCTCTTTGTCCAATATTGTCATGACTGTCAATTCAATTTAGAGGTTATCCATGCATAGTCCACCGCCACGAAACCGGGGCCTGGCTGCATTTCAGGGTTGCGTGAAACGATCGCGGAGCAATCCGCATATATCTCGGGCGAAATGTTGTAATACCCGTATTCTCCGTTGTCCTTTACCACGGATACCCTGAACTCCCGGCAAACGCCGTCCTCGAACCTGAGTCCGTGGCAGAATATGTTCCCCGACACTTCCGATTCCTGCCGGAAAACATACTCGGAAAGTTCGACCACGACATCCGAAGCGCCCTGCTCGAAAATCTGTATCTTCTCGGCCAAGCGCAGTATGTTCTCTACACGGCGGCATCTGTAATCCGGCAGAAGCGACGATACCTTCCTGCCGTATTCCTTTATGTCAGGGCCGTATGATGAAAAAGGCATCAGCCATATCATGAACCGCCTTGCCGGGTCGTGATACAGCAGAGGATAATCCAGATATACCGTTTCGCCGCATGAAGGGCAGGTCCATCTCATCAGCGACCCGTCAAGTATCTTCAGCCGCGCCTGCGGTTCCTCGGCCGCATTCACAGAAGGATGCCTCCTCGCAGTACCTTCGCAACCGCAATGCGGACAGCGGCATTTCATCGTCATATCGTCGTTTTCAACCATCTTTCCGTAAGTTAATATCCATCCTTATCCTCCTCGAAGAAGGATGCAGGTTGTTCATCCTATTGCCGAGGTTCTTGACAAAACCTATCGGCAGAGCATCGTAAGTCACCGTAAGATACCCTTTCGGGAAACCGGGGACGAAAATGTTTTCTTTGGCAAGGAACTTAAGTGCGGCCTCCCTGTCCAACGGAAGGTGCGGATACAGGTCCCTGTTGAAAGCCGCAGACAATGCCAGAGAGGCATCCGGAACGAAATCCCTGTTCTTCATCACTCCGGCATTCACGCCGGCAAGAAGTATCTTAACGGCTTTTGAGACATAAGCAAGAGCGCCGCAAACATTTTCGGTAACGGCTCCGACC
>DEPW01000047.1:16430-16954 GCA_002358965.1 Bacteroidales bacterium UBA3382 | reverse complement strand
CCGACCGTCTGCCCGGAAGCTGGGGTCATGTACATTTTCCTGCCGAAGACGGCTCCCGGTCCGCTTTCAAACTTCCGGCAACCGCCGGACATTTTCCTCGGATAGGCCTTGTCCGCGCCATCTGTCTTCACGACTGCAGCACAGTATTGCCCTTCGCCGCCGACAAGTCCGTATATGAAGAGAAAGCCTCCGTAAATGTCCCTCAAGGCTCCGCCCGCCTCGGCTTCAGGACAATCCAGGACAAGTGGCGAAGCGCCGTATTGCGATATGAGCCAGCCGACATTGTCCTGGTTCTCATACCTGTTGTAAGTACAGGTCGAGTAAATCAGTATTCCACCGGGCTTAAGCGACGGCCAGACATCCGCCAGGATGCGTTTCTGCCTTGCGCTGCATAGCGACACGGCATCCGGACTCCACTGAGCCATGGCCGAAGGGTCTTTTCTGAACATCCCCTCTCCCGAACACGGGGCATCCACAAGGACGACATCGAAGAAGCTTTCGAGCGACCTGCCGAATGCCGACGG
>DEPW01000047.1:8572-16394 GCA_002358965.1 Bacteroidales bacterium UBA3382 | reverse complement strand
CCCGTGACTATGACATCCGGGTTTCCCCATGTCATTACATTGTCTTTCAGTATCCCTGCACGCTGGTGAATGACTTCGTTTGCGACGACGATGCTGCCTTCAGGCATCCTTGATGCGATGTCGGTGGTCTTCCCTCCCGGCGAAGCGCACAGGTCGAGTATAGCCAAAGGCGTATCTTCTTTGCCAGATGCCGCAAGAGCCTTGCTGAAAAAATGTCCTACGAACATCGATGAAGTATCCTGCACATAATACGCGCCGGCATGGAAACAGGGATCCAAAGTGAACAGGGGCCTGCCTTCCAGCACCGCGCCGCAGGCCGACCACGGCACAGGGACGCATGGATATCCTGCATCCGAAGGAGCATTCAGCTTTGCAGGATTCACCCGCAACGAAGCCTGGACCGCCGAACCGATAGAAGAAATCGCGACGGAGGCTTTCCCGGCTCCCGCCGCTTCATTCAGATACTGCACAAATGCATCCGGAATACTGCCAGGCATCATCTGCATTGCGGATTAAAAGCCTTTCATTCCGTATTCGGACGGATCGAAACCTTCAGGGAATCTGCCCCTTGCCGCATCGGCAAGCGCATCCGCGATCTTGTCTACGGCACCCTGCAATTTCCCGCCTATCATCATATTCATCATGGCATTGAGCTGTGTATCGAGCTCGATATGGAAATCCGTCGAAGCATCGTCCGGGCCCTTGTCGAAATGCAGGCTGAACGAAAAAGGCATCGGGGATTCCGTACTTTCGAAACATATCTCCGAATACGGCACCCTCGAAACCACCTTCACCCCGAGGCTCATTCCGTGGAAAGTACCCGAAACGGAGTCGAAATCCGCTACGATACCGGCTTTCTTGTCTTCGGGAAGGAAATTAACAAAATTGCGCATGTCCGTAAAGGCCATGTATATTTCATACGGGCGGCGCTCGATCACGGTATGCTTGCTACTTACCTTCTTATTCATTTTTACCCCAATTGGCAGGCGAGTACCTCCATTCGCGCAGCAGATTCATATCCTCTTCCCTGATATATCCGCAAGAACGCGCGGCATCGAGCAGGGTATCATAGTTGGTAAGCGTGTGCAATTCGACATTGGCGTTTTCAAAAGCCTCTCTTGCCTGAGGGAAATTGTAGCTGAAGATTGCAGACATTCCAATCACTATGGCTTTGTTCCTCCTTAAAGCGTCTACCGCCGAAAGCGACGAATTGCCGGTAGATATCAGGTCTTCGATCACCACCACTTTGGCTCCTTCAGGCAAGACGCCTTCAATCATGGAACCCGTACCGTGGTCTTTAGGTTTCGGTCTGACATAAATGAACGGCTTTTCCAGGATTTCCGCGACGAGTATGCCTATCGCTATGGCGCCGGTAGCCACCCCGGCAACGATGTCGGCATCGCCGAAATTGGCTTTGACCGTATCCGCGATCCAGCCGGCTATGTCATGCCTCAGGGCCGGATATGACAAGACCTTCCTGTTGTCGCAATATATCGGGGATTTCCACCCTGAAGCCCAAGTATACGGCTTGTCAGGGGACAATGTCACCGCCTTGATTTCAAGCAGCGACTCCGCTACCTTTTTCTCAACATTTTCCATAATCGTAAAATAACTGTACATCGATGCAAAAATACGAAAATTTAAGGAAAATATTATCTATTTTTGGCATTCGAAACATCAATATTCATGTACAGGATATATTTTGAAAAGAGATCCATCAACATTTGCGGCGAAAACGACGGTTACTACGAAGATTCGAATGCCGTAGTCCTGCGATTGAACAATGCCGGGAATCTGGAACGGCTCGTCAGTCTGTTCGAAACCGGACGGGGCATCGGCAAGCTTTACATTCCTGCGGACAATCCGGAAAGACTCTTCAAAAGGCTGTGCCGCTGCTTCTCCGAGATAGAGGCCGGAGGCGGACTGGTCGAAAACAGGCGCAACGACTTCCTGATGATATACCGCAACGGACTGTGGGATCTCCCGAAAGGAAAACGGGAAAAGGGTGAAAGGAGGAAGTCCACCGCCCTGAGGGAAGTCCGCGAAGAGACAGGCCTGAAAGAAATAATCCCGGGAAACCTCATCTGCGTCACCCATCACTGCTACCGCTGGAAAGGACAGGGAGATCTCATCATGAAACACACATACTGGTACCACATGCGCTACACCGCGCCGGTCGAGCTGACGCCGCAGGACGAAGAAGACATCACCAAGGCGGCATGGATAGCAAGGAGCGCATTGCCTGAATTCCTGTCGGACACCTACCCGTCAATCGTGGAAGTGTTCAAAAGCCACTTCTCAAATCATTGATGAAATATCCGGCATCCTCCAACGCCTTCAGATCGGGCGTGAAGGATGCAGAACCGCCTTCATGCGAAAAAACGAAATGTTCCAACCGGACCGACACATCCGTGTCCGTCCCTCCTTGCGACACGACAAATTCAAGAGCCGTCAAGGAATTTCCGTCTTGGGCAATATGCAATTTAAGCGACTCCAACCCCATATCTTCCATGTTCAACGGGACGAGTTCCACCACATAAGCCTTCGCATTCCCTTCCGTCACCCAGCCCTGCTTCGACACGCTGAAGCCGGCCGGCAACGCAAACAGGACAGACAACGGATTCGAAATCACGGAACGGCTCCCGGTATCCGAATCCGCGACGGTGACTTCCTTGGAACGATTGTCCACCAGATAATTGAAGTTTCCGTCGCTCAGTATCTCATTATCTCCGCAGACGGCCCTGTAACCGCCGGCTGCTGTTTCAAGCTCGAACTGCGAACTCCCCGAATATTTTCCTTCTTCGATGACCATCGTTCCGCGAGCCTTGATCCTTCCGTGCGCATCCTCTTTCAGGCCGGAAACATGCGAAACGAAAGTATCGAAAGGCGTTCCCGCCGCCTCGGCCCCGAAAGACGGGAAAAGCAGCACTAAAGACATGAGTATCAAAAATGACGACTGCCTGCACATAACACATCACACATTCAAATTCAACATGCTTGCTAATTGAGACTCCTTAGCAGATCATCCAGCTGATCGAAATCCATCACCATCACTTTCCTCGCCTTGGAGCCCTCGCTCGGACCGACAATCCCGGCAGCCTCCAGCTGATCCATTATCCTGCCTGCCCGGGCATAACCTATTTCCATCTTCCTTTGCAGAAGAGAAGTCGATCCCTGCTGACTGGCTACGATGATCCTTGCGGCTTCATCGAACAGCACATCCCTCTTGCCGAGGTCTACGGCCTCCACCGTATCGGCTTCGTCCTCGCATTCCGGCAGATAATACTGCGACAGATATCCTCGTTGATCCCCAATGAAATTCACGACCCTCTCCAGCTCGACCGTATCGACAAAAGCACACTGCGCCCTGCAGATGTCCTTGCCCGGCAACATTACCAGCATGTCGCCGCGCCCTATGAGCTTGTTCGCGCCGGTCTCATCAAGCACTATCATGGAATTGCTGCTCGAAGACACTTTAAAGGCTATCCTCGAAGGGAAATTGGCCTTGATGATGCCTGTTACGACATCGGCCGAAGGCCTCTGCGTGGCGATGATCAGATGTATGCCTACCGCCCTCGCCTTTGCAGCCAGACGGGATATCGGCTCCTCGACTTCCTTGCCTGCCGTATACAGGAAGTCCGCGAACTCGTCTATGACGACTACTATGTAAGGCAGGAATTTATGCCCGTTATTCGGATTCAGCCGCCTGTCAAGGAAGCGTTCGTTGTAATCCTTTATGTTCCTCTCCCTGGCCTTTTCCAACAACTCGTACCGCGACTCCATCTCCGTACACAGAGACTTCAGAGTCTTCACGACATTGGAGGTATCGGTGATTATGGGCTTCTGCTCGTCAGGAACCGAAGCGAGGAAATGGTTCTTTATACGGTCGTATATCGAAAGCTCCACCCTTTTCGGGTCGATAAGCACCAGCTTCAGCTCGGACGGATGCTTCGAATATAGCAACGATGTCAGTATCACATTAAGTCCCACCGACTTACCCGTACCGGTAGTACCGGCTACAAGAAGATGGGGGGTCTTTGCCAAGTCGAAAGCGAGCACTTTCTGCGATATGGTATATCCCATCGCAACAGGCAGTTCGTAGTGGTTGTTCCTGAATTCGGGATCATTCAGCAAAGACTTCATAGGCACGATGCTCGGCTTGTCGTTCGGCACCTCGATACCTATGGTATTCAGCAATGTAACCACGCGGACACCAGTAACCCCTATCGAACGGGCTATATCCTCTTCCACCCTCTTGATCTGGGCTATCTTCGTCCCAGGGGCAGGCACTATCTCATACAGCGTCACCGTAGGGCCCTTTCTTGCGGAAATGCTCTGGATCTGAATCTTGTATTCGGCCAAAGCAGCAGTGATCTTCATATTGTTCCTCTGCAACTCCGAAGGCGGAATGTCATACCACTGGTCACTGTAATCATCCAGCAACTCGAGTCCCGGAAACTTGTAGTCAGGCAAGTCCAGACGGGGATCGTACCTTTCAGACACGCTGCCTTCGGGCACATTGTCGCCTGTCTGGATATTTATTTCCTCTACTTTCACTATGCCTTCATCCCCTCCGTCCAAGCCCCGGCCACTATCTTCGTCATCTTCCTGCTCCTTAAGATCAAGACTGTCTCCGATACCGTCATCCCCATCCTCGCAGTCGGGAGCATCCTGCCGCTGCTCGACTTCTTCATTTGCCCGGCCGTCATCACAACGGTTGTCTTCCCCGTCATCCTCATCATCCTCATCCGGCATGCCGTCGACATCCGCGGAGTCGTCACCGTCGGACGAATCCGCTTCGGGATTAGCCGGCAGCGCCTTTCCGTCCTCAATGTCTTTTGTCCTGGCGTTCCCTTGCTTTTCCCCCAAGGAAGAAATCCATGTCGCGAACTTGCTGCTGGAAAATACCAGGAACAGCACTACGGCCGCGACAATGACGGCCACAGTGCCTACCGGCCCCATCAGGGTGTTCATTTCATGAATCATTGCCGTACCGTAAGCTCCGCCTATGCCCTGCCCGAAGATGGTCTGGTTGCCGAAAAATCCTGCAATGGCGGATGAAATCAGCGAAAGCAGCACTGCGCCGAAAAACGCCACGAACAATATCCTGAAAAACCTCACCTTCCGTTTAAGGCAACGCAAGGCGGCCGCTCCGAATATCGCCACAATGGCAAAGGCCCCTATTCCGAACATGTCGGTGACAAGCAGTTTGGCCCAACGGAAGCCAAACCGGCCGCCGCTGTTCTTCGCGACCCCTTCGGCCGCCTGACTTACAAGACTCTGGTCTGACGACCATGTGAAAATATACGACACGATCGCGCCCAAAGTATATATTGCAAGCAGGGCCAGGAGGATGCCGGTAACATTGCGTATGATCCTCCAATGCCGTGCGGTAAGCCTCGGAGCCGTACGCGCCGGAGTCTGCTTCTTCTTCGCCGGAGCCTTCTTTTTACCTGATTTCGCCATTTGTCAACCGTTCCTTCGTTTTGCCTGCTGGGATTTGTTCTTCTTGGGATTCTGATTCTTCCTTTTCACCACCGGATTAAGGCCTGGCCTTGAGAAATTGGCATCCGAAGCGATCTTTGTCAGCACCATGTCCTCCGGGACCTTGATCCGTCCGCCCGACATCTGTTCGATGTCCTTGAATATGGTCTCGTCCGCAACGCTGTCCTTGTTCCATATAAGGTACTGTTGCCTCATATATATGGCCAAAGACCTTATCATCGACACCTTCGCCTCATCGTCCGGCCTGTTTGCTATGACATCTATCATGCTTTCGATATTCCGACCGTAATGCGTGGCGACAATAGGCGTGGTATTCCTGACGATAGGCTTCGGTTTCATCTCTTCGGACTCTTCCCGAGGCAGCCGGCACGGAGCATCGCCGTCCTTAAGCCTGTAACCGGATATTACCTGGACATGATCCCAGAGCTTCTGGACAGCTTCGGCATTTTCCTTGTTATGGCCTTCGAGCGAACGCATCACATCCACGATACATTGCAACTGCTCCTTCCTCTTTTCCGGATCTTCGATAGACACCGCGTGCTCTATCATTTTCTGCACATGCCTGCCATGCTCGGGCATGACCAGTTTCTCCCTCTGCGTATTGTAGTCTTTCAGTACATCCTTTTCGGTGAAATTCAAATCCTTGCTCTCGTCCATATCCATTTCCGTTAATACATTTCGCAAATTTAGGAAAAAATCCGGACATCACCTTTAGAAGCACTTCCAATTTTACCTGATTTCATATTCGGTCACATCTTTTATCCCGACAAGACCGAAATACGAGCTTACTATATTGCCTTTCAGGAAGACCCTCTTTCCATGAATATCCGGATTGTCCACAAGGTTCAGGGCATCCCTTATTTCACCGACAGGAAGCGATACCGACATGCATTCGTCCCGGTCCCTGATACTCCTCGAAGCCGCTATGGCGATATTGGTATAACTCCGGAAAGGCGGAGCGAACGAAATGCCGGAAGAGGTCAGGTCACCGCCCACTACATAGCCGTAAACCCACAAATCCTCTTCACCGGAACGGCCTCTGGCCTCGTCTACGGACAGGGCATCATCGGCACTTGAGCCTTTGTCGCCCCCGAAACAATAATCGAACTCGCTCCACACCCGGGAAGTATCGACGGCGATGCTTATTCCGGATACATCGGTGCTGTCCGCGCCGCCTCCGCTCCCAAGATTGACCGTGAGTATCTCGCGCGGATCCAGGATCTTGGTAAACAAGATATTTTCGACACCGTCATAAAGGAATTTCAACGACACCGCCCCTGGATTGAAATAAGCTATCCTCTTTTCATTGTAAGAATACATCAGCCTGCCGTCCGCCGATGTAAGGAAAATCACGCCTCCGTCATAATCCTCTATGAAACCGCTGCTTATGACGAGCCTTACGCCGGAATTCAGCTGGCTGCATCCGAACCGCACGGCTACCTCCTCGTCAGGTTCGAGCATGAAGCACACTTCGTCTCCGAACTGCGGGGCATCGAATGCCGGGATGTTGAACTCCCTCGATATCACTTTTGCGGTATAACTGCCGGGGGCAAGGTCGAATTTCTCCGGCTTGTCTCCGTAAAGTCCCGAATAGACATACTCTCCTTTCGCATCCGTCAGGTAAAGTATGAAATCATTGGTGTCGGGAAGGACCAGCGTCTCCGCCTTTGTTTCAGGTTCGAATATCTCCCCGAACTCCAGATACAGGGTCGCGTACCCTTCCGGGGCACGCTCTTGCGTACACGATGCCGCAACAAGGCATGCAAACGCGATTACAAACAAAAATGACTGTCTCATAGAAAAACAATTTTTGCCGGACAGACCGCACTGCCCGGCAAAAATACGCATTCCATTCGCCACAAACCGTCAAAAAAACATAAAAAAGGACATGTCAAAAATATCTGCGCCGAAATGTGGCGGATGTTCCAGGAGCATCCCTCCGGCAGACAGGACGCAAAGCCGTCTTCACGGCCCGCATTCAACGCACGATACGCAATTTTGCGAATTTGAGAAGCAGGGTCTTTTCACCGAAATGGTCAAACCTTACGACAGCCTTGGCATCGCCTCCCGAACCGTCGAGACTGACAATGTCCCCATAACCGAAACGGCTGTGTTCGACGCGCTGGCCGGCGGACAGAGCGGATACGGGATCGGGAACAAAAGCCTCCGTGCGGCCGCCAGACCCGCTTTCCGAAGCAGAGCGGCCGGGGATGTTCCGCAGGGATCGTCCGGAAGCGGAAGATACTGTACGGGAGGCGGTCGGGACTCCGGGATTCGAAATATACGCCGGATCGATTTCACGGATGAAACGGCTCGG